>CALUZL010000070.1 GCA_944325295.1 uncultured Erysipelotrichaceae bacterium
CCGTATAATTCAGCAAGCAAAACCTAAGTATATTGATATCATTTTCATCAAAGACTATGTCAGCTCTTTTTTGTACCTGCGAAATGACATTTAAGATCTTTGTCGAAGATTTCGCTTTTTTTGTCGATGAAAGACTTTTATGATCATGAATATAAGCCCTTTTGATTATATAACCTAACCAGAAGCGAAACAAAAAAGGATTAGAATTAGAACACAAGAGTTCTTCTTGCAAGATGCTCTCTACTTCACTAATCTTTATCAATGTTTTTTCTTCAAAGAATATGTTGTTTGAATTAAAGAAAAGATTATTTAGTCTTGCTATACCTATCTCTTTTGTCAATACATCGACGATATTCAAGATCTCTGTTCCATCGTGGATAAAAAAGTATCCTTTGTTTTTGATGCCCTTTATTCGAATTGATGACTCGCTTAGAACTTTCTTAAGGTCGGTGATCCGGCTGACCACTGTTCCCTTCGATATATCAAAAGTGCTTGCCAGTTCATCTATTGTTATGGGTTGATCATTCAATAAAAAATATGCTAATAGTAAAAATCTTTGTTCAGACAATTCGAAACGGATATAATCATTTAATCCCTTTCTTTCATCGATAAATTTAGTCAAAGGTGAGGAAGATATTATTTGCATACCGACATTTTGTTTCTTGATGAAAGTCGCATCAGCTTTTATCGCCGCTTCTTCGATTATTTTTATATCATTTCTGATCGTTCTTATAGACACACCATATTTTCTTGCAAGCTCAATCCCGGTTATTGGTACTGACGTATTCTGCAGATCGATCATTATATCAACTTGTCGATTATTCATAATTTTTCTTCCTCAAAAGTAAAGAGAACATAGATTTTTTAGTTGCTCAAAAGAGGATGACATCAACCTACTATGTTCTCTTATCTTCTTAATCTTCTTGTACTCCCATGTAAACAGTATACCATCTGAATGGTTCTGGATTAAGGATCCTGGTTGATGAGTTGATCCTTTTCAATTCGCTATTAGCTCTTTCAAACCACTCGTCAACAGTGCAATCTATAGGCGATCTCGTTAGACCATCTTGATGAAGGGGCAAGACCAATTGGGGTCCAAAAAAACCCATATGGCGACCAAATTCTTCCGGCGTATATTTACTGCTAGATTGCCTGATGACGATGTTTGGAGCTTTTTCTCTTACTATATCATCCACATTTGTAAAGTAGAACCATTGTGGCTGACCGCCGCAAATAAAGATACGAACATTTTCGTTTGTGGTAATAAGATAATCACAATACTCTATAGAGCCGTAGATGCTTGCTAGTCGTTCATATTCATTCTCTCTTTCGTGCATCGGGTTATTTATTCTTTGACCAATGGTTTGTCCTGCTCGATTAAATGTATGCTTTCCTCTGAAAACTTCTATTTTAAAATCTTCGAAAATAAAATATTCATTAGGAAAACAAGGATATACTTGATCCGTGTTTAGATCATATGCTTCGGCAAAACTCAGAGCCGACATTGCTCCAACTATAATTTTAGATTTATATTTTTTCGCAAGATATCCGACTTCTAATGTATGATCTTCATGAGTATGTGAAATGATAATATAATCTGCTCCCGTAAAGTCTGAGTTCTTAAACGATACATCTTTTCTTCTGTATTCTTGAGGCAATTTATCTCCCATATCGATACATGGGTCTACAACGATCACCTTGCCATTTGGTAAAATTACCTCATAGCAAGCATAGTTAACATATCTGAATCTTAGTCCATTGATTTTCATTTTAATTCTCCCATACTGTATGCCAATCTTTGTTTTCGGGATCATCGATCCGTTTATAGCTGTGAGCTCCAAAATAATCGCGTTGGGCTTGTAAAAGATTGGCCGGTAACCTTTCGCTGCGATAGCCGTCGTAATACTCTAATGCACTTGTTAAACAAGGGACATAAATTCCATTTTCTATCGCAATTGTCACTATTTTCCGCAAATACTTGATATTATCTTTGATAACACCTTTGAAGTAGTTGGTACACATAAGATTTCTACAAGCTAGGTCTTCTTCAAAAGCTTCTTTTATCATTTCTAAAAACTGTGCTCTAATTATACAGCCTTCACGCCAAAGCAATGCAATGATACCCAAATTAAGATTCCACCCATATTCATTGCTCGCTTCTTCCAAAAGAGCGAATCCCTGAGCATAACTTATAACTTTGGCACAATACAAAGCATTTTTAAGACTTTCGATCAACTCTTGCCTTTCTATTTGCGTATCTATACTTTCATTAAATATCTTGCTTATTTTAACTCTTTCTTCTTTACGCGATGATAAGAAGCGAGCAAAAACGCTTTCTGCGACCGTTGGAATGGGGCATCCTTTATCAAGTCCATCTATTGAAGTCCACTTTCCGGTCCCTTTTTGTCCTGCCACATCCAAAATCACATCGATTATTGGTTTTCCTGTGATATGGTCTTTAGTACGTAAAATCTTTGAAGTTATATCAATTAAATAAGAATTAAGAACATCATTATTCCATGCTTCGAAAATATCAGCCATCTCTTTAGGACTCATATTTCCGACTCTTTTTAAAAGATCATACGCTTCGCAGATCAATTGTATATCGCCATATTCAATTCCGTTATGAACCATTTTTACATAATGCCCAGATCCTTCTGGTCCGATATAAGCGCAACACGTTTGGCCGTTTTTGGTTTTGGCAGCTATAGATTCAAGGATCGGTCTTATGTGTTCGTAAGCTTCTTTGCTGCCTCCGGGCATAATGGATGGCCCTTTAAGGGCCCCCATTTCGCCACCGGATATTCCGACTCCAAAGAAATTAATGCCTTTTTGAGAACAGTATTCAATTCGCCTTTTGGTATCTTTATAATACGAATTCCCACCATCGATCAAGATATCTCCATCTTCTAAAAGCGGTAAGATACGCTCAATGACTTCATCGACAACTCTTCCTGCTGTAACCATCATGATGATCTTTCTGGGTTTTTTAAGTGAAGATACAAATTCTTTTTCACTACTACACCCTTTGACATCATAGCCCGAAGCTTTCGAATGTATGAATTCATTTGTTACTGAAACGTCATAATTATATACAGCTAGGTTGAAACCATGGTTCATTATATTTAAAGACAAGCTTTGTCCCATTACACCTAAGCCATATAATCCAACATCATAGTTCATAGTTATGCCCAGATAAAGCAAGCTAGGAACATACCGATAACGATTCCACCGATAACGTTACTTCCTTTTAAGTGAGCAATCGCTCCACCTATACAGGCAGCGATGCCGACCGGGATAGATACTTGAAGCGCACATATGATAAATAAAGGACCCATGTAAGAGGATATTTGATGGCCTATTCCCATCATAATATCTGTACCACTTGCGCTAATTCCGTCAGGGATAAGTTTTCTAATCAGGATTACTATAGCACCTTGAGCCAAACCGACAGCCAAACCAACAAGTAGCGTAAGGATAAAGCTATCATAGATCCAACCAAAACCTAGTACACCAACTAAAGCGACAACAAAGCCACCTACTCCGGCCATGACGCCGCCGCCGATGTCCATAAGTCCGACCATCGGACCTTCCAAGACTCTGGCTAAATAGATTCCGATACCCATACTACTCAAGGTTAGCCAATCCCTTTCAGCAAGATAAATGTTGTTAGTAACTATGTTAAATGTCCCTGTCCCATATTTTAAGAATAAATGTGTAGTTCCAAAAACTCCCGCACAAAGTAGACCCATGAGAGGGATAAAGAACCAGTCCTTCATAAATAATTTACGCATATTTTCCATCATATAAGTGACCCCCCCATTAACTAAATAACTGACTTAACTGAGCAAATGCTGTGGCTGCATTACCCCAGAAACCTCTGGCATAAGAGATATAACCCCAAATCAAAATCATAAGAACTATAAATATGATCGAGATCTTACTCTTGATACCGTTTTGTTCAATCGTCTTTCCGGTAAGAATACCAAGAATGAGACCGGCACAAGCGTTTCCAGTTGAAAGATATGATATCGCACCCATAATTAGTCCACACGCTGCTGTTTCTTTGCCATTGTCCAAGCAGGCTATGAGATATAATAACTGCATGACAATT
>CALUZL010000071.1 GCA_944325295.1 uncultured Erysipelotrichaceae bacterium
GTAGGTGAGTACCCAAGTTACGAGGCCAAGTTATGCAATTATTCTGAAATTGTTGATAATCTGAAAAGATCAGAATTAGAACCGCTTGCTCAAGGCTACTATGAAATAAGCCAACAAGCAGATGATATTGCACGAAGAATTGCTGAGATCAGAAAATCTAACTATGAGCAAAGACTATCAGATTTGTCAGAAGACGCTCCATCAAGGCACAGAAGAATCTTAGAAAAAAACATAAGTAAATATTCTGATCCAGATATTCAAACACTTAGAAGTATCGAACAAGATGCCTATAATGCTCTGAATAATATCAAAACAAACGAGAGTGGAGGGGTTATTGACGAAGGTGCTACTAATTCTTATTTGAATTCTCTTTTAGGTGATGATTATAGGACATGGGCCGAAAATAAGATCAATTCTTTAACAGATGGAAAAGGTTTCTGGAATGGATCCGATCCTTATACAGCTAGTGGCAACAGAAGGTCATTTAATAAAACCCATACCCCTTATACTTTAGATAATGTAGTTGATTATATGTCTAATCAGACACAAACATCTGGCGGCGGTTTTGGAAGTGGCTTGAATAATCTTTTAGCAGCTAGATCAAAAGATTTCGCTAGTATAGATGATATTATTGCTAACGAGGGAAGATTATCATCTGAAGGAGATGCTATCTATAGTGATTTAGAGCAGAATTACAACAATCTCCGAGATGATATGGTTAAAAATTGGAAGTATTATAGTCCTGATTATATTTGGAATGCATATGAAGACTTTAGTGATATTTCATCCAGGATAGCTAAAGGTAATTTGGATCCAAAAAGAATTCAACGAGAATTCAAAAATAATGACTATGACATAACTTTAGAACAAGCTCAGAGATTTGCCGATCTACTGGAAACCGGAGATAAACTTACTACCGATTACTTTGAAGCTAAACCACAAAGAGGTATTACCTTTAATGAAGTAAAACAAGCTTATGTTCCAGAAGGAACTAGTCAAGATATCATTGATAGATTATCAGAGTATGGTATAGAGATAATCCCATATACAAGTGATACAAGACAATCTACTATCAATGATAAAGCTAGTAATTATAAGTTTTCTATTGGATTAAGATCTAATTTACCAAAAGAAGAAATAAGCAGAAGAAGAGATCTTAATAAAAAAATAATGGATCTTGGGGTATATAAGAAATACCAGAAGGATCCTGAATTATTAGAAGCTATTGATAAAGTAAGTGAAGAGTCATATATAGGAAGGCTTGATGAAACATCTTTAGATGATCTAAGAAAACAAATCTACGATAGGATGTATGAAGAAGTAGAAGACGACCAAATAAGATTAGCTAAAGATATTAGAAAAGATGTCAAAAAGAATAGATTGAGTATTAAATCAGTATTCCCTAATGGTGTTATCAGTGATAGCGGTAAGTCCTGGTGGAATGAATTTAAGAAAAATAATTTTGGTACTTTCACTTTTGTCAAAGAGGGCGGAACCGGAGTAGATACTATGTATCAAGAACTTTCTGATATTTATGGCACTGATATGTTCCCGGAATTTATCGATAATCCTGAAGACCAGTTATCATGGATAGTTGATACTTTGAGTTCTTTTAATGCAAAACCAAGACTCGTCCATGCATCTGAAATGGGTTATGAAAAAGAAATAAATGCATCTATCGATAATCTGTTCAATGATTTAAGAGAGTATTCAGAAGAACAACTTAACAAAAGGGAATTCAATTCTTTCTTCAAGCCAGGTGAGAACCCTGATCGTGATGTGGATATTCAAAACGAAACCAGATATGGTAATACTAATAGATTCGCCAGAACGATTGCTGAAAGCAATAACCTTAGCGACGAACAAGTTTCATTACTGCAAAAAGAGATCGGTAAAGGTAAATTTGCATATAAACCGGTTTCCAATAAACAATTAGTTGATAATGCTAATGACAAGGTAAGCAAGATCGGTATTGATAAGATGTATGAGAATTACATCGAAAATCATCAACCTGATTCAAGAAGTATCGCTGAAGGTGAGCTTTTGTTGCAGCAGCTCGCTAAAACGGATAGCGAAAAAGCATTAAAGATCGCATCCATTGTAGCCAGTGATCTGACTGAGGCTGGACGTACCGTTCAAGCTGCCAGAATATTCAAACGGTTAAGTCCTGAAGGCAAACTATTGAGTGTTGAAAGAGCTAGGAACAGAATTCAAAAACACTTAGACGAAAGATATGGAAAGGGTGCTCAAGAGATCGTTATTGACGAAGATCTTAAAAAGCAGTTATTGAACGCTAAGGATCAAATCGAGGCAGAAAACATCGTCAATCAGATCGAACAGAACATGGCAGATCAAATGCCGAACGACATCTTTGATAAGATGAATGCATGGCGTTATTTTGCTATGCTTGCTAATCCTAGAACGCATATTAGAAATATCTTGGGTAATGCCGTCTTTTCTCCGATCATCGACACTAAGAATTTTGCTGCTAGTGCTATTGAGTCTTTAGTATCCAAGATCAATCCAAACTTTGAGAGAACCAAGAGTGTTATCAATCCGTTTAATGCTGACGATAAAGCTTTGATCGATTTCGGCAAAGCGGATTATGATAAATATAAGGATCAATTTAATTCCCAAAGTAAATACGCCATTGATGAGGCTATTAAAAACAAACAGGCATACTTTAAAGATAAGGGTATTGGTAAACTGGCGAATAAATTGATCAATAAATCATCTGATCTTTTGGATGCTGAAGATCTATTCTTTTCCAGAAAGAGATATGCATCATCTTTGGCTGAATATTTAAAGAGCCATAATATTACTGTTGATGAGATAAACAATCCTAGCGATCTTAAAACACTTGAGATTTTCAATAACGCACAGGAGTATGCTTACAAGGAGTCTCTAAAAGCCACTTATCGTGATGATTCGAAGTTAGCCTCTAACTTGGCTAAATTAGAAAATATGAATAAAGGCACTAAATTTATATTTGGAGGTCTTATTCCATTTAAAAAGACCCCTATAAATATTGTTAAGCGGGGTATCGAATATTCTCCCGCAGGTCTTATTAAAGCTTTATACAACGGAGCTACGGGACTTAAAAACGGCAAGATAACCGGAGCTGAGTTTATCGATCAGCTGGCAAGCGGATTAAGTGGCACCGGAATCATGCTTTTAGGTATGTTTTTAGCTTCTAAAGGCATCATTAGAACTAACGATGATGATTCAGATAGAAAAGAACGTTTCGATTCTGATATGGGATCACAAGATTATGCTATCAATCTTCCTTTTGGAACTTATACGATTGACTGGTTGTCGCCTTCGATTATGCCACTAGCCATGGGTATTGAAATGTATAATGCTGCAGAAGAAGGATTAGAAGACATTAACCTTGGATCTATTGCTGATACTTTGATGAGAGTTGCTGATCCTATTACTGAAACATCTATGCTTAAAAATGCTTCCGATATTCTAACTCAATATGGAGATAGCGGAACTCAAAAATTAGGATCACTTTTAGGCGATACAGTAGCTTCATATATTAACCAGTTTATTCCAACTCTAGGCGGTCAAGTTGCCAGGACAATAGACGACACAAGAAGAACCACTTATCCAAACGAAGGAACAGTCGATGCATTTTTAAGGCAAGTGGCTAATAAAGTGCCGGGCTTATCTTTCTTAAATGAACCTTATGTAAATCGTCATGGCGAAGTTGAAAAACAAGAAGATCTTGGTTTGGGAGCACTAGGACGACTATTTTTAAATATGGTTAGTCCAGGTTACTATAATTCCAATATTGCTGATGAATATGACGATGAATATTATCGTCTGTTTGATTCGACTGGAGATCTTGATGCTTTCCCGACTAATTCAACAAATAAGTTTTCTGCTGATGGAGTTGAGTTTGAACTAAGTCCTTCAGATTATACTTCCTACCAAGAGACAAAGTGGCAAGATGAAAAGAAGTATGTCGATGAGTTTATTGACTCTGATATTTACGATGACCTTAGCGATCAGGAGAAAGTGGATGTTATTGGCAAGATCAGATCTTATATAAGTGACAAAACCAAGTATGATTATCTCAAAAACAAGGGAGTATCATACACTGATCCAACTGTTGAAAAAGTTGAAGATGCTTTATCATCCGGATTACCTATTTATGATTACTTTATGGCCGATAGTTATTACAAGAATTTGAGTGGAGATAGCAAGCAAAGTGATTATATTGACTATCTTAATGATTCCGATTTATCAAGTGAGCAAAAGAACATTTTGTATGATATGCAATATGGCTCATCCAACACCACTCAAAACATCAATAACTTTGCAGATAGATATGATCTATCTTCAGACCAAGAGTTAGCCATGAAGGAAGCTCTTACCACTAAGAGTCTTAAGGACGAAAATGGAAACACGATCAAAAATTCCAAAGCATTGCAAGTAAGAGATACTTATGAAAAAATGGGTATGTATGACAGTCTTCTTGATTATATAGGTGAAAACGGATTAGAGTATGGTGATTTCGGTCTGAATAAGACAGTAGTAGGATATAGCGATAGCAGATTCAATAGTGAATACTCTAGTTTATTCGGTAATGGAAAAACCGGAACTCAGACTTCCGGTTCGAGAAGCTCAAGAAGAAGGTCTACCAAAAAAGCATCTAGTTATGGTATGAGCGACTCTGATTATAACAAAGCCATAACCAAGATCGACAATATTATGTCCGATACTTTAGATAAACTGGTTTCTAATTCTACTTCTGTGTTTGATTTTAATATCGAGCCATTGGATCTAAGTGATTTTAAAGTGGATGTAGAGAACTTGCTTAAGACAGATAATGATGTTAAAGATATATTCAACAAATATAAGACATCGAATATCGAAGATCTAATTGATGATTATTTAGATGATCATCCATACAGTTATCTCTTTTCTTAGGGCCTAGAAATAGGCCCATTTTTTAGTGGTTTTCGGATTTTTTATCGGATGAAATTTAAAAAAGCCTTTAAATAAGGCTTTCAGAATACTTAAATGGTGCCGACGATAGGACTTGAACCTACGACCTACGCGTTACGAGTGCGTTGCACTACCAGCTGTGCTACGTCGGCGTCATTTAAGATTATAACATCTTTCCAGGT
>CALUZL010000072.1 GCA_944325295.1 uncultured Erysipelotrichaceae bacterium
GTTGAGATCTCTTATAAAAGCCAGACCCTCGACATTATCGCCAAGATCGCGATTGCCCTTGTGATAGATGAAATGGGATACCGCATCAAAGCGCAAACCGTCGATGTGATAGCGATCGATGTAGAAGTCAGCACTGGACTTGATGAAAGACTTCACCGGTCCACTGTTTAAATTGAAATAGAAAGTCCCCCATTCCGATCTTTTGAGATGCTCCTGTGGGTATTCAAACATCGGAGTGAAGTCATAATCCATAAGTCCGTAGCCGTCCGGGGCGAAGTGGACATAGACGACATCCAAGATGACCCCGATCCCTCTTTGGTGGCATTCATTGATAAAATCCATGAGTTCATCCGGAGTGCCATAGCGTGAAGTCGCGCAGAAGAAACCGGCTGATTGATAGCCCCAGGAACCATCGAAAGGGTGCTCAAAGACCGGCATCAGTTCGATGTGGGTAAAGCCGTTTTCAAGGACATAAGGTATCAGCGTTTCCTTTAAATGTCGGTAGGTATTGAGCGCTTTGCCCTCCTCATTTTTAAAGCCGTTGATATGGACCTCATAGATATTCAAAGGCTCCTTATAAGAGAAGTGGCGACTGCTTACATAATCGTCATCGCTCCAGTGATAACGATCGATATCAAACATCGCCGAAGCATTGCCCGGCCGCTTTTCGCCACAGTAGGCAAAGGGATCGATCTTGTCATGGAAGGTATTTTCATCCTTATAGATTCGATAGCGGTAAAGATAGATCGGCTCAATGCCTTCGATCTTAAAATAATAGACGCCGCGCTCATCGATCTTTTGCATCACAAAAGGCACACACCAATCGTTTAAGGAGGTGATCAGCTCTACTTTATAGGCGTTTTGTACCCAGACGGTGAAACTGACACCGTCCTCTTCTTTATGGCAGCCAAACAGACGATAAGCCTCGGACTCATGGCCCCAAAAGAAGAGATCAAATCTGTGATCGATCATTTATTAAGCACTCTTTCGTATAATTCTTCATATTCGCGTGCCGATTTGGCAAACGAGACGTCATAGCGCATGCCGTTTTTGATCAGCATACTCCAATCTTGCGGACGTTCATAATAAGTGTCATAAGCGTAGTCAAAGACGTGCTGCATCGCAAAGAGATCGTATGGTCCAAACGAGAAACCGCGACCTTCTTTGGTGTATTCGTTATAAGGCTCGACTGTATCCCGAAGTCCGCCCGTCTCTCTTACAAGCGGCACCGTTCCATAGTGCATGGCGATGAGTTGAGAGATACCGCAGGGTTCAAAGACCGACGGCATCAGCAACATATCTAGTCCGGCATACATCTGGTGTGCCAAAGCTTCGTTGTAACCGCAATAGTAGACACAACGGGTCTTGTAGCGCTCTTCCATCATCTTGAGCTGATACTCGTATTTGGATTCGCCGGTACCAAGTATGGCGATCTCGACATCGCGCTGCATCCAATGGTCGATCGATGAAACTAAAAGATCGATACCTTTTTGCGAGGTCAGTCTTGAGATCATACCGACTAAGAAGGCATTGGGTCGAACTTGCAGCCCCAACATCTCCTGAAGAGCGGCCTTGTTGGTCCTTTTACCGGTCTTGTAGTTTTTGATGCTGAAATTGGCCTTGATATCCGGATCTTTTGAAGGATCGAAGCTGTCGGTATCGATCCCGTTGACGATGCCGTAGAGGTCACCGCTTCGATATTGCAAGATCGTCTCTAAATGTTCACCGAACTGCGGTGTCTGGATCTCGTAGGCGTAAGTCTTTGAGACCGTCGTCACAAAGTCGGCATAGACGATACCGGCCTTCATGAGGTTGGCATCATCGTTGAACCGGAGTGAACCGTCTTCAAAATAGCGATACTCAAACCCAAAGAAGTCAAACAAGACGTTTTTATTGTAGACGCCCTGAAAAGCGAGGTTGTGGATCGTCAGGATGTGTTTGATCCGGCGGATACTTTCGATCGCATTGTATCTGACCTTGCAAAGAGCCGGCAAGATCGCCGTGTGGTAATCGTGCTCATGGCAGATATCCGGATAGTAGTCGCACTTGATCATCATCTCCAAGACGGCACTATTGAAGACGGCAAAGCGAATCACATCATCGCTGTAACCATAGACCCCATCGCGATAAAAGTAAGTGTCGTTTTCGATGAAGATGTATTCAAGATCGTTGAAATAGTAGTGATAGATATTGGCTTCTTCGTGGATGACGCCGCTGTTTATGTAGATGTGATCGACATATTCGAGCTTATCCATGTATTTATCTTTGATCGTCTTTAAAAGCGGCAAGACGACCTTTACATCATACTTTGTCTTATCCAAGGCCTTTGGCAGGGCATAGACGACATCGGCCAGACCGCCGGTCTTTACAAACGGCAGCGATTCAAAGCTCACAAACAAGACGTTGATCATATGCGATCTCTCCTTTTCACATAAATCGGCTCATCAGGTGTACCCTTTAATTCCTTGATATGGCTGATGATGGCATATTTGTCGATGACAGCGTTTTGAATATGGACGCCCTTGTTGACTAGGGTCGAGGGCATGATGACCGAATTTTCAACGACGACACCGCTTTTGATGACGACGTTTCGGCCGATGACACTGTTTATTACCGTGCCTTCGATCTCGCAACCATTCCCGATCAAACTGCCGCTGACCTTGGCACCTTCCTTGTAAAGGGTCGGTTGAGTGTCGTTGGTCTTGGTGTAGATCGGCCAATTATCCGAAACCAAGTCGTTTAGCCGATCCATGAGCTCAAGATTGGCGTCATAGAAGGCCTTCAAAGAATTGATGCAGCTGATGTAGCCACGGTGTGGGAAACCGACGACTTTAAGATCACTTAAACTGTCGGCGACCACATCACTCAGCCAAAAGAGACTTGAAGTCATCGTCGCTTTCTGGATCAGTTCGATAAAGAGGTTGCGCGACATGATGTAGCACTCCAAGGAAACATCACGGTTTTTATACTTGCCGTTGTTTTTGGACATGGCGACGATGCGCTTATCAGCCCCAAGTTCCAAAAGATCACATTGGGCAAAGGCCTCTTTGGCATTGTTTACGCTTTGATACATGACGGTGATATCGCCACCCATCTTTTCGTGATAGGCCAGCATCTCGTTAAAATCCTGAATGTAGACAAAATGTGAAGGCGCAACGACGACATAGTTGGCACTGCTCTGTTCGATGTATTCGATATTGGCCTTAAAGTTAGCGATATCGGTATTGTAGAGTTCGTTATTGCCCTGGATCTCACCATAGAGGATACTGAACTTGCCCTTTTTGGAGTTGACGTTATAGTTTGTACCCAAAATGTGTTCGATCGTTGAGCGCGGACGATTTTTGATGTAGATCTCGATCTCGTCGATATGGGAATTGGTCATATTGGAGATCATGAAGTCCAGTACGCGATAACGGCCCAAAAAGCTGGTAGCCGATATCGGCCGGTAGTCATCGATACCCTCGACATGAACATTTGCCGGTTCTAAGTTGACGATTCCTAACATTTTATTACTCATGATCTCTAACCTCTGCTTTCTTACTGACTAGGGCCTTGGTGACCAAAAGGATATTTTTGGATGTCTTGCTTCCAAGTTTCATGTGCGGCGGCACCTTGACATCATCCATGACGACACAGCGGTTGAGGACTGCTCCCTGGCCGATCTTGGCACCGTTCATGATGACACTGTCGCTGACCTTGGCATCCTTATCGACATGTGATCCCGTAAAGAGTACCGAATGGCTGACTTCGCCATTGACGACACACCCTTGCGTTATATAGGCGACATTTATCTTGGCATTTGGACCGATGATCTGTGGAACGGCGTTGTTGTCACCGGTATAGATCTTCCAGCTGGGATCGCTGAGATCTAGGGCGTTTTTGTTGCTGATGAGGTCCATATTGGCCTCCCAGAGACTGTCGATCGTTCCGACATCCTTCCAATAGCCCTTGAAGCGATATGCCTGAAGGTTCAGGCCGTCATTTAAGTAGCTGGGAATTATATCTTTACCGAAGTCGTGATTGGAATCCTTTTTCTTTTCATCTTCCTTCAAATAACGGCGCAGCGTCTTGTAGGTGAAGATGTAGATGCCCATCGACGCCAGATTTGATTTAGGATGCGCCGGCTTTTCTTCAAACTCGACGATCCGATCGCTCTCGTCGGTATTCATGATCCCAAAACGACTGGCTTCTCGCATCGGCACTTCTAAGACAGCGATCGTCGCATCGGCACCTTTTTCGATATGCGCTTTGAGCATCTTTTCATAGTTCATCTTGTAGATGTGATCGCCTGACAGAATGAGCACGTATTCGGCGTCTTCCTGATCGAGGAAATCGAGGTTTTGCGTGATCGCATCAGCTGTTCCCTGATAAAGACCCAGTCCCGTTACATCCTTTTCCCGCGGTGGCAGACAATAGACGCCGCCGCCATCGATATCAAGCCCCCAAATATGATCACGAGCGATGTAAGAATTCAAGAGCACGGATTCATACTGTACCAGGACGCCGACGGTCGTGATATTAGAATTAGCACAATTTGACAGCGGAAAATCGATGATCCGATATTTCCCCCCGAAGTGGACTGCAGGTTTAGCAACCTTCTTGGTGAGGTCAAAGAGTCTAGTTCCACGACCACCTGCTAAGATCATGGCAACCATTTTTTCCTGTTTCATAAACTTTTACCCCTATTATTATCTATGACTTTATTATAACTCGATAAAGTTTATATTGGAAAGCCTTACATTGTGAAAGTTTAGTTAAATCACAACTTTTTTCAAAGCGTAAAAAACAGCCTTTTAAACGGCTGTCAGACCTTCTCAAAGATCATCAAAGTGAGATGCTTCAAGACGATGTTTTGATTGTTTATGAGATCTTTGGCAAAGTGATCTTCTTTATAGCGCAAAAGATAGTAACCGTAAAGTTCATAGCCGCGATCTTCAAGTGTCGGATTGATGACGATCTTGAGATTGGCGATATCATAGATCAGAAGTTCGTTTTCAAAGCGGACCTTGCCCATATCTTTGATGTCGCTGAGATCGTTTAATCGAAGACATGGATAAAACTTCCGGATCTTGATCATGTCCTTGGTAAAATTGACGATGTCGATGTAGCGGGAGCGCCTTTTGTAGTCAATGGTATTGATGTCATCGGGGGCATTATAGCTGTTCTTGTTGCCCTTTTTAGTTCGGGCAAATTCTTGGCCGCTGTGGATAAAGGGTATGCCCTGGGCTAAGATGACCATCGCTATGGCTAACTTAGTGCGCAAGCGGTCGTCCGCATCGGTCTCATGCGGATGAAATCCCTTCATCGAATCATAAAAAGTCGCATTGTCATGACACTCGACAAAGTTGATACGCGCTGACGGTTCCACTTCAAAATTGCAAAGCGCACTGGCCGCCGCTTCCTTTTGTGAGAGATCGCCCATGATGTAGCCGGGATACTCATCGCCCAAGACATTTCCTCTAAGGGCATCGCGAAACGAACCGTCAAAGTAGGCGACGCCTTTAAAATCTCTATAATTATCGACGATACAGCGTTTATCGCGGCTTAGGCTTGAGGGCATGTCCCAGGCTTCACCATACATGATGAAATAGGGCTTGAGCTCTTGCGCTTTTTTCTTAACCGTGTTTATCGTTTCGATATCGATAAGGGACATCAAATCAAATCGCAAGCCGTCAAGATCATAGATCGTAATGTATCTTTTGACCATCGCCACGATATAAGCGCGCATCATCCGGCCTTCGGTGCGGACCTCGTTTCCGCAAAAAGAGCCGTTGGCCAAATTTTCATCATCGCTGTAGCGGAAAAAGTAGTATGGCAAGATCTTGTGTAGCACAAACGAATTTACTTCGAAGACGTGATTGAAGACGACATCGCTCACGACATAAAGACCGAAACTGTGGATATAGTCGATGAGGTCGCACAACTCTTTGACCCGTTTTAAAGGATCACTCACATCGCTGCAATAGGTCCCTTCGGGAACGTTGTATTGGACCGGGTCATAGCCCCAGTTGTACCCTTTGGGGTCGTTTTCATCGATCCGACCAAAATCCCAGACCGGCATCAATTGGACATGTGTAAAGCCCAGAGCTTTGATGTAGGGTATTCCACACTTATAGCCATCATAGCTCAGATCTTCCCTTAAGGTGTTGAAGATCCCCTTAGTCTTTGATTCCAGTTGGTCAAAAGAGGTCATATCGCGAACGCTCATCTCATAGATCAGGGCATCGGTCATCCTAGCGATCGGCTCTTTAGGTCTCACCTTTTCCCTTTTGAGTTTTTCCGGATCGATGATCACCGAATAGGAGGCATTGGGTCCGCTGCTCAAACTAAACGGGTCGATGACCGAGATGACAGTGTTGTCTCTTTTTAGTTCAAAATGATAAGCCTCACCTTCAAGATTGCCGGAAACTTTTACTTCCAAGACGCCGTTTGCCACTTCATTCATCGGGTAAAGACGTCCTCTTACATGCAAAAAGACTTCATCACAAAGCGGTGCCCAGAGTCTGAATGTCGTAGCGGTCTTGGTATAAAACGGACCGAGTTTATCGGCATCAAAAGCGAAGAAACGATCAAAGGCGTCACTCCTTACGACATGACGCCACTTAACGGGATAGTAATGCCCACTTATGATCAGTGAATAGCGCGAAGTAAAAGCGACATCTTCATCGAGATAGATATAGGTCTTGGTACCGATATCTTCTAAGATCGTCTTAAGGCGCACCTGATCTCTGTACACTTCAAGCGTACCAAGATCGATCCCCTCCCGATAAAGGGTGATCTTTCTTACATCATCAAAATAAGCTTCGACTTTCATTTATGATCGACAGGTTCGATATGCCATATCTCCCTAGCATATTCCCTTATCGTCCGATCGCTTGAGAAATAGGCTGATCGGGCGATGTTGACAAGACACATTCTTGCAAATCTTGACCTGTCGGCATAGATCTCATAAAGATGCTCATGCGCTCTGACATAGGCGTCAAAATCGGCCAATACACAATACTCATCACCTTTTGCAAGCAAGTCGTCGTAGATGATCCGGAAATCATTGCGGTCGTTTGTGAAAGTGCCATCGACTAAAGAATCGACGATCCTTTTAAGACGACCATCGTTCAGATAGTATTGATACGGATCGTAGTGATGTTTGAGCTCGACAACTTCATCAGCCCTGAGTCCAAAGATCTCGATATTGTCATCACCGACAAGTTCATGGATCTCGACATTAGCGCCATCCATCGTTCCCAAAGTCACAGCTCCGTTCATCATAAACTTCATGTTGCCGGTACCACTGGCCTCTTTGCCGGCGGTTGAGATCTGCTCTGAGATGTCAGAAGCATTCATGAGTTTTTCAGCGATCGTCACCCGGTAGTTAGGGATAAAGACGACCTTGATGTATTGAGAAACATAAGAGTCATTATCGATGACGCTGGCGACACAATTGATGAGTTTGATGATCTTTTTAGCTAAAGTGTAACTGGAAGCGGCCTTAGCGGCAAAAATAAAGGTCGTCTTCTCGATCTTGAAGTTTGGATCTTCCTTGAGACGGAAGTAGAGATAGATGACATGGAAGATGTCAAGAAGTTGTCTTTTATAGGCGTGAAGTCTTTTGGCGATCGTATCAAAGATCGAATTCGGATCGATTTCGATATCGTATTCGCGATGCAGATAGTCGGCAAGGGCGATCTTGCGCTGTCTTTTGACTTCCAAAAATTCTTTCTGCAGCTCAGAATCATCGACCTTTTGCAGCAGATCGCCAAGTTTCCTGATATCATTTTTAAAATCAGAGCCGATGTATTTTTCCAACAGCTGGACAAGTTGCGGATTGGAGTGTAAAAGCCAGCGGCGGTGGGTTATACCGTTGGTCTTGTTGTTGAACTTCTCCGGATATAGCTCATAGAAGTCTTTGAAGAGATCGCTCTTTAAGATCTCGCTGTGCAGTTTGGCAACACCGTTGACCGAAAAAGAACCGATGATCGAAAGATGAGCCATCCGGACGTTATTGTCACCAGAGATGATGCTGACGCGGTTGAGGAAATCACGGGAGTGTCCGGTACCATAGACATATTCGGCAAATTTGCGGTCCAATTCTTCGATGATGAGATAGATCCGCGGCAGTAGATCGCGGATATACTCTACCGGCCACTTCTCAAGTGCCTCGGCCATGACGGTGTGATTGGTGTAGGCAAAGGTGTTGGATACGATGTAGAGGGCATGATCCCAATCGTAACCGTAGTCATCCATGAGGATGCGCATGAGTTCCGGGATCGCCAATGCCGGATGAGTGTCATTTAACTGGATCACGACTTTCTCATGGAAATTGGAAAGCGTGCCATAGATCCGCATGTGCTCGCGGATGATGGCGTGAAGCCCTGCCGAGACAAAGAAGTATTCCTGTTTGATGCGCAAATAGCGGCCTTCGACTGTCGAGTCATCGGGATAGACGTTAAGGCAGATATCATTGACCTTGCCCAGATACTTTCTGAAGTCGCCTTCGAATTGATCACTGGGCTCAGCCGACCACATGCGAAGGGTGTTTGTCTGACGGCGATCTTCACCAACGATCGGCATATCGTAAGGTACGGCGATGACATCTTGGGTATCGACGTGTTTAAACACGAGTTGACCATTGCTGTCACGACTGATATTGACATGACCGTAAAAGCGGATCGTTACCGCTTTATCGATCTTGCGCACTTCCCAGGGGTTGCCAAGTTTTAACCATTGATCCGGCACCTCGACCTGTTCGTTATTGATTATCAACTGTTTGAAAAGACCGTACTGGTAGCGGATCGTGTTGCCGTTACCGGCATAGCCCATAGATGCTAAAGAATCCAGAAAACATGCCGCCAATCGGCCAAGGCCGCCATTTCCCAGTCCGGCATCGCTTTCGACATCTTCGAGCTCATTCAGATCGATGCCAAGATCATGTAGTCCCTCTTTGACGACACCATAAGCACCAAGGTTCATGAGGTTGTTGCTGAGCATTCTGCCCATCAAAAATTCAAGTGAAAAGTAATACATCTGCTTTTCGTGATTACCACGCGTGGTCTCTTTACTTTGACGCCATGATTCATTGACCGCACTGCGGACCATATTTGCTAAGACGATATATTTTTCACTTGTCGAGGACTCTTCAAGACTTTTGCCATAATAGCTTTCCATATTGGCGATAAGGTCAGCCTTAAATCTTTCTTTATTTTCAAACATAATTCTCTCCCACGATAAAAAATCATGTTCATGATACCACATTTTGCCGATATGACAACATGAAACAATGTAACACGATTCCCCTTTCATATTTACATTCCCTTACATTTTAAAAAATACCGATCCCGATCGCACTTGGTCTTCAAAAAGGATTTAGTCACTGTTTGCAAGATTGTGATAAGATGTAAATATGCTAAAAAGATCAAAGACAAGACCGCTTAATGTCGGTGGTGTGAAGTTAGGCGGCCAGGACAAAGTCGTCATCCAATCGATGACCAACACCAAGACCAAAGACGTCGACGCGACCGTCAAACAGATCTTAGACCTTGAAAGAGCAGGGTGTGAGATCATCAGGGTTGCGATCCTAGATGGCGAAGATGCCAAAGCGATAAAAGCGATAAAGGAAAGGATCCACATCCCTCTTGTCGCCGACATCCATTTCAATCCTGATTTTGCCCTTATGGCAATAGAGCAGGGCGTCGATAAGATCCGCCTAAACCCGGGAAATATCGAAGATGAAGACAAGATAAGAGCGATCGTCGATCTTGCCAAAAAGAAAAGAGTGCCGATAAGGATTGGGATCAATGCCGGTTCTTTAAACAAGAAATACAAGCGAAATGAAGTCTCGATGATCGAAAGTGCCAAAGACCACATCAGGATCTTAGAGAGCTTAGACTTTCATGACATCTGTCTCTCTTTTAAATCTTCAGATCCCATTGAAACGATAAAAGCTTACCGCTTAGCAGCTTCAACCTTCCCCTACCCGCTCCATCTTGGCGTTACGGAAGCCGGAACACTGATCGACAGCACCCTTAAGTCATCGCTGGCTTTGGGAAATCTCTTGCTTGAAGGGATCGGCGATACGATCCGGATATCGATCAGCGATGATCCGCTAAAAGAGATAACCATTGCTAAAAAACTCTTAAAGGCCTGCGGTCTTTATAGAGATGTCCCCACCCTTATCGCCTGTCCGACCTGTGGCCGGATCCAATACGATATGTTGCCAATCGTCAAAGAGATAGAAGAATATCTCAACACGATCACTAAAGATATCACGGTCGCTGTTATGGGATGTGCCGTCAACGGTCCGGGTGAAGCTAAAGGGGCTGACATCGGTGTTGCCGGAATGAAAGACAGTGCGCTCTTATTTAAAAAGGGCAAGGTCGTCATGACCATACCCCAAAAAGATATCATCAAAGTATTAAAAGACGAGATCGAAAAGTTCTAGCCCAAAAGTACATCCAAGACGATCATCAGCGCAAAACCGATCGCAAAGGCGATGGTGCTGAGATTGCTGTGCTCACCGGCAGCCGCTTCAGGTATCAATTCCTCGATGACCACATAGATCATCGCCCCGCCGGCAAAAGACAGGGCGTAGGGCATAAACGGTACGATCAGCTCGCCAATCAAAAGTACGACTAAAGAAGCTATCGGCTCTACAGCGCCGGAAAGGGTGCCGAAGATAAAAGCTTTAAAGCGGCTCATGCCCTCAGCGCGCAAAGGCAAAGCGATTATCGCTCCTTCCGGGAAGTTTTGAATCGCTATCCCCAAAAGCATCGCCATCGTCGCTCCAAAGGTCAAAAACGTTTCCGACTCACTGCTCAAAAGAGCGACACCGGCCGCCGCCCCTTCCGGGATGTTATGGATGACTACCGCCACAAACAACATCAAAGAGTGTGAAAGCACTCTTTTAGTTTTGATGCCTTCCGGTTTATCACTGAAACGATGCAAATGGGGTAAGATCATATCGATCACCAATAAAAAGAAGATCCCCACAAGAAACCCGATCACACAGGGCAAAAAGCTAAAATCGCCCATATCGGTCGCTTCAAGCGAAGGCATAAGCAGTGAAAAGAAGCTGACCGCCATCATTATTCCGGAGGCAAAGCCCAAAAGCGTCTTTTCCAAACGCTCGTCTAAATGATCTTTTTTAAAGAAAAGAACTACCGCTGCACCCAAAGTCGTACCGATAAATGGCACAAACATCAACAATATCTCAGTCATCTTTTCTCTAAAAGGGCAATGAGCTCGCGCGCAGCGACTTCAATACCGCCACTACCTTTGTCCTTAAGACCGAGATTGGTATAGATCTCACCCATCAAGACGCCGCTTTTCTTAGCTTTTGTGAGGACTTTATCGATCAGCACATCGCAGGCTTCCTTTTGCTGCATCGGCCCAAAAGGATTGGCGAAGTATGTCTCCGAAAGCCCTTTTTCATTTGTCGTGCCCAAGGCAAACCTTCTTCCCTTGACATAGATCTCCTTGACCTTTGCAAGATCGTCGATCAGGGCAATACCTTTTTTGTCATCATAATTATTGGCATATAAGAAGATATCGACTTTATGCGGTGCCAAGACGACATCATAGGGACTGGCCGGGGTGATGACGCGGGCGTTGTTGTTGCCGGGGTTAAAGAAGATCGAACGATCAAGATCACGATAGGTAGCGCTGCTGTCGAGATCATCAAGTCTTACAAAAGCGCCGATCTCCGTACCGGAAGCATAAACCTCATCATCTTTTATATACATGATCCCCATATCATCAAAGATCACGGCCTGTGATTCGATGAGATCGGCGATCTTGTTCATGGCTTCGATCGTCTCCGACTTGCCGGCACCGCTGTCACCCATGAGACAGACACCTTTAGTCCTGCCATCTTTCAATCTTATCTCAAGCATGGCGCCATGGATCGGCAAATAACCCTTTTTGATCATTGCCAGATTGTGAAGCGTCAGCGCCATCTTTTTAAAATAACCGAAATACTCAATGATCGGCATGTAGGAGATCTTGCCAACGTAGATATCGTTGACTTCGTCGTGGTAGTAAACGGTCTCCTCTTTGGCATCGTCGACTCCGAAAAGGATGATGCAGTCCGGTTTTCTGCGCCAGTATTCCGGTGAAGCAAACTCAAAGAGATTGGCAAGACCGATAGCGCTGGCCATGAAGTCTTTATGGAAGTAAACGAAGGTCAGACAAGAGCCGACAAAGATCGGAAAACAGAAGAAATCGCGATAACTTTGATCTATAAGCAGCGGATCTTCTTTTGTCTCCATGAAAGTGCCGATCCGCTTGTTGTGATCGAGGTGGATGATCATCGGTGCGCGCATCATGACCTTGTTTATGAAAGGAATGTGTTTCAAGCGGTCGTAATGGGATGGCAAACCGGTCGTCGCTTTCGCAAGAAAGATCGAAGCGTTGGTGCCGGCTTGAAGTTGTCTGTAGATGTAGTTTCGATGACCTTGAAGCTTTTCTTCACAAAGTCTGTAAAATCCCAAGATCAAGTCGTTATAGTGCATGTCAGAAGAGATAAACCGGGCCATCAAAAGACCGTCGTTATTGCGTGAATAGATGTAAGAAAAACGGTGCAATCCCCGCCAATAGTTATAAGCCCTTTCTACGAGATCGAGGAAGTGGGGGACGTCGTCTTTGTTCAAAGACTGGCTTTCATCATAACTGATGACACTCAGATACTTGAGAGTGACGATCAGCCGATCGATCACCTCTTTGCGACTGTCATCTTTACTGACCCAGAGGCAAGCTTGCGGATCTTCTTGTCTTAAATGGTCTAAAAAACAATCCAAAAAGAAACGAAAATCGGCAGATGAAAGTAACTCTTCATAGCTGTCATAGTAAGCTTTCGTAAAATCTATCAAAGCTAAGCGGTTTTTGATATATAATGATTTCATAATCTGTATTATATAACAAAAAGCGAGGGTTAAAGGATGGATTTTGTTAAAAACGGCTTAGATACTTCAAACATCGACGATCCTGTTTTTGCGATCGCTAAACGGGCTCTGTCAGATGATGATCCTTCCGTCATCAACGCCACGATCGGTTCTTTGTATGACGAAGATGAAAAGATTGTCACCTATAAGACTTTTTTTGATATCTACGATAAGATCGACGACAAGATAAAGGCTGAATACGCCGAAAGTTTTGAAGGCAATGCATCTTATAAAGAGGCTGTCTTAAAACATGTCTTAAATGACAGTGTCAAACTTCCCAAAGGCGTCTTGGCGACTTCGGGCGGCACCGGTGCGATCTCTCTTGTCATCAAAGACTTCCTCAAAGAAGACGATACCCTCATCTTGCCGGATATCGCCTGGTCTTCCTATGCCCTTATGGCCAAAGACTTCGGACTCAAGGTCAAGACTTATGATCCACTCGCACTTGACGATCTCATCAAAGTCATAGAAGAGATCGCCAAAGTCCAAGACAAGGTCGTCGTCGTGATAAATTCGCCCTGTCATAATCCGCTGGGGACTAGCCTTTCATTTACCGATTGGAAGAAACTCATCGACGTGCTCAATGCCCTTTCAAAACCGGTGATCTTGCTTGACGATATCGCTTATTTCGACTATGCCTTTGATCAAAAAACGGCTCGATCTTACTTTGAACTCTTCAACGATATAAATGAAAATGTCTTGGTCACGATCGCTTTTTCGATGTCCAAGACGATGACCGCCTATGGTATAAGGTGTGGGGCTCTCATCTTGATCCACAAAGACGAAAAGATACTGCGAAGCTGTCAAAACGCTTTGGCCCGCTCTTGCCGCTCGCTTTGGTCCAATATAAATAACGCTGCCATGATCGCTTTCAGCAAAGTGCTAAGTGATAAATATGAAGCTTTCAAAAAAGAAAAAGAAGTCTACATCAAACTTCTAAAAGAGCGCTCAGAGATCTTTTTAAAGGAAGCTTTTGAAAGCCGCCTTTCGATCTATCCGTATCAAGAAGGATTCTTTATTACCGTCAAATGCGAAGACAACGGAAAACGTGATCTTTTGCATGAAGCGCTGATGGCTGCCCATATCTATACTGTCAAAGTAAACCGCGGCATCAGGATCGCCATTTGCAGCATCCCCAAAAGAAAACTCTCAGGGATGGCAAAACGAATCAAGGTGATCAGCGATAGAATAGAAAGTCAAAATCTTCGCTGATGTATGGATCTTGACCGTTAAAATAATCGATCTTTAAACCGTCATCGCTTAGTGATTCAAGCGGCATAAGCGAAATCCCCAAAAAGAAGATGGTGATGACGACTATGACCATGACCATTTCAAACATGACCCACAGGACAAGTTTATATTTCTTGTCCTGTCTTTTCATATGGTAGGATGCCGTGCTGATCGTTATGATCACCAAACCGACAAGTCCCATTACAAACAAAATGATCGTAAACATCGGTCGAAGGTGAGCATCTTTTAAGATAGCGATAACCTCCAAGATTCCCCAGATAAAAAGGGAAGTGACAAGCGTGCTTACGCCTATTTTTAAACTCGGTCTCATCTCACCTTATTATACTCATGATCGATAAATGATAAAGTCAAACAGAAAAGGTAAGGCATGAAGATGAGGTTGATAAGCATCAACAACGAGAAGATGCCAAAGGGATAGGCCGCCATCAAAGCATGGCTTTCAGCAGCCAAGATCGCTAAAAACGTAAAAGCGATAAGGGCGATAAAGGCAAAAAGATATGGTCGCAAAGCCGCCTGCAGATAGCGTTTTGAAGCCAAAAACTCATAAAACAGAGCCAAATTGATACTGACGAAAGCCAAGAAGGTATCAAAACCGGCATAAGTCGTATCAAGGCCGCCACTACCAGCCAAAAACTGCATCAGCAAA
This sequence comes from uncultured Erysipelotrichaceae bacterium, assembly GCA_944325295.1. Classification (GTDB taxonomy): domain Bacteria; phylum Bacillota_I; class Bacilli_A; order Erysipelotrichales; family Erysipelotrichaceae; genus JAHHTG01. The sequence continues at coordinate 14,830 of CALUZL010000072.1, forward strand.
AATAAGATCAAAGCATAAAAGAGAAAACGCAAGACCATAAACCGCTTGGTGAACATAGCGATTATCGCTGAAGTTGCGATCATAAACAGCGTGCCGATGACATAGAGACCATTTATGACCATCACAAAACCCGTAAGTATTCCCAAAAGTTCCAACCAATATAATCTCTGCATACTCTATTACCTCCTTACACCAAGATTCTATCCTCATACAACTTTTTACTTGTACCTTAAAACGGTCTATATTACAATCTAAGCATGAAGACAACCAAAGCCAAAGAACGTCTGTTTCTCATCCTTAAGATCTTGATAAGATACACCGACAGTGAACACTTTTTAAGTTCGCAAAAGCTGATGACGATCTTAGAGACAGAATACGGCCTCACGATCGATCGCAAGACCATCGTCTATGACATCAAAGCCTTAAGAGAAGTCGGCATCAAGATCATTGCCTCACAAAAACGCGGTTACAGTATCGATGAGACGCCTTTTCGCAAAAGCGAGATCAAGTTACTTTTTGACCTCATCAACAGTTTTCACAACATCAGCTCTGACGAAAGTCAGGCTCTCATCGCCAAACTGTCCGGATTTCTTTCGATCTATGATGAGAAAAGCCTCAAAGAAATGGAACTTACCGTCTCTAAGAATGCGACGAAAACTCTTTTTTATCTCGAGATCATTTTAAGGGTGATTGAAAAGGGCGAGACCCTTAAAGTAACTATCAAAGACAAGGAAGACGAGATCATACCCTATCTTTTATACCTGAATAACGGCTACTACTATCTCTACTACAGCTACCTTGCAAATCACAAGATCTACCATGTGCGGATCGACAATATCAAAAAAGTCGATTACACCCTCAGAAAACATAAGACACCAATGCGTTTTGAAGAGTGCCGCAAACTTATAAGCGAGAGTACAGATGCCTATACCGGAGAAGATCTGCGGGATGTAAAGCTGAAGATCCTTGCGCAAAACTCTTACGTGCTCGATGATATCTTGGCTAATTTTTCAAATGCGCTCGTTAAGGGTGATTGCGTCTATCTGAAAGTGCGCCTTTCCGATGTCTTTTTTGCCAAGATCGCCATCTACAAAGACCGCGTAAAGATCGTCGGACCCAAAGATGTGGCGACAGCTTATAAAGAATTCCTGATGGCTATTCTTGCAAGATACTGATACATTCGATGAACCAGCGGTCTCTTTCAAAATAAAGTTTTCGTTTTTTTCTCAAGATCATACATTCATAAAGCTCACCGCAACCGCCGACTTTTGAAAAGGCCTTGCGCTTGTTTAAGATCTTGTCGATCTTGTGGACTTTTCTTTGGCCACTTTGGTCTTGCCAAATGATGTAAAGTGGGATCATGGCGCCGCTTTCATCGACCAGACTGATGACCGGTATATAACGTTTATAAAGATACATATTCAAAACCAGCTTTCCGGATGGATCACATGTTCACCCTTGGGATTGAAATCCGTCAATTCTTTATCCATCTTAGTCAAAAGACGCTGACACTTATCAAAACCGAAACGTCTGTGGATCTCATCGATCGCCATTTCCAAGGAGCGCTCTTTCTCTTTAGCCGCTGTCAAACCGAAAAGGTCGTATTCGCTATAAGCGGAGCGCTCTTTGAGATCGGCGATTTTTAATGTCAGGGAGCGATACCGCTTTTTAAAATGATTAAAGTGATCATAAGGCATACTCTTTTCGGCGAGCTTTAAGGCTGCCTTTAAGATATCAGTTTCGATATCGGTCGAAAACGGCAGTTTCATTTGCCGTGAAGACCAATTGAGATCGCTATCGCGAATCATCAAAGTTACAACTTTTCCTTCCTTTTTGATATCGCGCAGTCGCGAAGCCAAAGATTGGGCCAAAACACTCAATATCATCTTGACATCGTCAAAGGTCTCAAGATCGCGGACAGCCGTTATCCCGTTGCTCAAAGACTTGACGTCCCGTTTATGATCTTGTCTTTCGACTTCGCTTTCATCATAACCTCTGGCAAAGCGCCAAAGCATCACACCGTTTTTGCCAAACCGCTTTTCGATATCAAAAGGTTCAAGGGCCGCCAGATCGCCGATCGTAAAAATACCCGCGAGATTCAGCTTTCTCTTTGTCGCCTCACCGACATACAACAAGTCTCCTATCGGGCGCCTGTAGATCATCTCTTTATAATTTGTCGGCGAGATGATGACGAAACCTTTTTCCTTGTCCATGTCCGATCCCAATTTGGCAAAGATCTTGTTGAAAGATACACCCATTGAAACCGTAAGCCCAAGCTTAACAAAGACCTCATCTTGGATCCGCTTGGCTAGTGCCAGCGGATCGCCGAACAATCGGAAACTGTCGCTGATATCGATCCAAGCCTCATCAAGACCAAAGGACTCGACCCGATCGCTGTAGTTTCGATAAATACTTTTGACCGCGCTTGTGTAGTAGAGATATTTATCGTAACAGGCTTTGACGATATAGAGTTTGGGGCATTTGCGCAAAGCTTCCCGCAAGGACTCGCCGGTCCTGACCCCAAAAGCGCGGGCTTTATCGTTTTTGGCCAAGATGATCCCGTGTCTTTTTGTTTCATCACCACCGACAGCCATCGGTATCGTTCTAAGACGAGGATCAAGCATCTCTTCGATCTGTGCATAACAATGGTTGAGATCGGCATGTATAATATATCGTTTCCACCTCATGACTTTATGATACGCAAAAAAGTTGCATATATCAATATTTAACGCAACTTTTTTTATCTTTATAAATATTAAGTTTCTTTAAAGGACTGGCGTTATCGTACCGACTAAAAGATATTGACTTGTCTTTCGTAAAGGGTAAAATTATAAAGGTTCACAAAGTGAACTAATATTGTCTATGAACGATCTGAATGAAAGAGTGCTGGATTCTTGGTTGAAACTCACTTCAACCATCAATAATGACCGGCTTGTGCCAACACTTACCTACAATGAGGCTTTAGTCTGCCACTTTGTCTACCTTACAAATAAACGGCATACTGCCAGCTCTCTTTGTAAAGAGACCGGTATTTTAAAATCACAGATGAATCGGATCTTAAAAGCGCTCGAAGATAAAAAACTGATCTTAAGGAAACGCTCTGCTGCCGATAAAAGAGATATCTATATCGAAGCCAATCATGAAAAAGACACCTTTATCAAACAGCACGAAAAGATATTAGACATCGTCGATCGCATCACCAAAAGGCTCGGAAAAGATGAAAGTGAAGAAGTCATAAGGGTCTTTGAGGAGATAGCCAAGATCGCTAAGGAGGAAATATGATACGTTTACTTGTTGACTCGTCAAGTGACTACACTAAAACAGAACTCGACGAATTGAAACTCGAGATGGTCCCGCTGCAGATAAGCGTCAACGATCACCATTATCTTGATGGTATCGATCTTGATAAGGACACTTTCTATGACATCCTGATGAATTCCAAAGAATTTCCCAAGACATCGCAACCATCGCCAAATAACTTCCTGACGATCTTTGAAGACGCCAAGAAAAAGGGTGATGAGCTGATCTGTATCTTGTTGTCATCGGCTTTAAGCGGTACTTATCAAAGTGCCAAACTGGCCAAAACGATGTGTGAGTATGATGGTATCCATCTCATCGACAGCCTTAGTGCTACGATCGGTATTCGGACCCTTGTCAATTACGCTTTAAAGATGATAAGCGAGGGTAAAGATGCCAAAACGATCACCGATCGCCTCGAAGATATAAAAGGTCATCTCAGGATCATTGCCGGTGTCGACACCCTTGAATACCTGTGCAAAGGCGGCAGAGTCTCCAAAGCGGCCGCAACGATCGGCGGTCTTGCCAATATCAAACCGATCATCGCTGTTTCAAAGGAGGGCAAAGTCGAAGTCATCGCCAAAAAGCGCGGCACCAATAAAGCTCTTTCTTTCTTAAAAGAAAAGATCGAAAGTTATGATATCGATAAGGATTTCGATATCTTCACCGTTTATACCTATGGTGAGGAAAACACTATCAAGCTTGAAGAGCTCCTCGACATCAAGCCCAGCGGGCGCATCCAGATCGGGCCGACGATCGGCGCTCATGTCGGTCCGGGAGCTTTTGGGATCGTCTTTGTCGAAAGATAGATCGCTACCGATAATAACCGGGATATCGCTCATCCCGGTTTTCTAATGTGCAAAAGCACTAATCTCTATACACCATGATCTGCTCGTCTTTGGTATCCAATTCTCCCGTCTTCACAAAGCCGAATCTTTCGTACAACTTTAAAGCTTTGCTGTTATCCGGATATACGCTTAGGTATATCCCCTTTTGACCATACTCTGTCCTTAGCATTTTTAAAGCTTCACTCACAACATTGGTCCCATAACCTTTGCCCTGATAGCGCTTATCGATGAGTAAACGATCAAACCACACGCGCTCAAACATCCCATACATCATAAAACCGACGAGTATCTCATCTGCGTAAATAGCTTTAGGCCGCCAAGCAGGATACTCATCCGCCTCTTTTAAGCATTCGGCGACACTTTCGATAAAGCCCTCTTGGGAACTGTCAACAGCCAACTTGAAGACTTCTTGGCGATTATGTATTGTTATATCTTTAAAATGGATCATGTCGATTCATCATCATTTCATTAAACTTTGCCGTATCGACACTCTTTGATCGAGGTCAATTATCACGATCAAATAAGATGCCCATATCCAATCTGACTTCGTGGCGCTTGCAGTCATCGTTGGTATAGGCTATCGTATCGAGCCCGATGAAATTAAAACCCATCTTCTTATAAAAGGCGATTGCCTTTGTATTGCAAGATTGGACCTCTAAGATAAGGGCGCGGCAGCCCTCTTTTTTAGCCCCAGCTTTGGCGATATCGATAAGTTTTTTACCAATGCCCTTTAGCCGATAAACCGGTTCGACTTTCAAATGATTTATAAAGGCGCGATTTGACCACTCCTCAACTCCGACTTCGATCATACCGACAAGCAGATCACCATCAAAAGCACCAAAGGCCCTAGCATTACTCACCCACTTTTGATACAGACGATCCTGCCGGTCATCAAACTTGTGATGATAGGGTTCCTTAAAGCTTTTGTACACTAACTTAAAGCTGTCGTTTGAAGCTATGACATCATAATAACCATCCGACCAATAATCGATGTGGCAGGGATGATCACGATATTTTTCAACATCCAATAGACGATATTCCATCTTTACCTCACTAACTATTACTTTTAAATACGACCTCTAAATCATTGAAATAGACACCGTATAATAAAAGTCCCGGGTGGGACTGATCTTGCAAATGGCGCACCCGACAGGACTCGAACCTGCACTCGTTTGAATCGGAATCAAATACTTTATCCATTAAGCTACGGGCGCATCTGAACTGCCAAAACCTCCGATACGTTTATTGGTGACTGTTTCTTCTTTGGCCAGATAATACGCTAAAAAGACACCCTGTACAAAGCGATCGCCCTTGTTTAGATGAATCGTCTCTGTACCACGATTGATGATGCCGACGATGATATGACCTTCATTTTCGGCACCGTAATAATCGGCATCGATGATCCCGACGGTGTTTAAAAGACCCATCTGGTATTTAATACCTAAAGATGAGCGGGGATAGAGCTTTAAAACATACCCCGGCTCCATCCGACAGCGAATACCGGTTGGGATCCTTATAGTCGCATTCGGTTTGAGATCGATGGCGAAAGGCAGATACATATCATATCCGGCGCTGGCTAAAGTCGCCCTGCGTGGGAGCTTTATATCGTCATAAAAAGCCTCGGCCTCAGCCCTTTCTGCGATCAGATCGCTATAGTCTTTTAAGAAGCGTTTTAAAGAAACTTTTTCAAATTCAGCAATAAACATATTACGAAAAAATTATACATTAAACCTTGTAAAAATCAAATAGCTATGTTATCATATCAAAGCGCAACAGCTTAAGCGCATCTTGAAGAAGTACTCAAGAGGCTGAAGAGGTGCCCCTGCTAAGGGCATAGGTCGAGAAATCGGCGCGAGGGTTCAAATCCCTCCTTCTTCGCCAAGAGATACGGTCCGGTGGTGTAGCGGTTAACATGCCTCCCTGTCACGGAGGAGATCGCGGGTTCGATTCCCGTCCGGACCGCCATTGCAGATGTAGTTCAATGGTAGAACGCGACCTTGCCAAGGTCGACACGAGGGTTCGATTCCCTTCATCTGCTCCATGAAAACTCTGCCCATAGCGGCATTGATATATATTTGATCAATCGCAAGATTGATTTTTTATTTTATAAAATGTTCAATAGCGGCTTTGCCGATCTTGCCGACGATCTTGCGGTCGCCGTCTTTGGTCTTGCAATCAAATACGGATACACCGATGTAGATACGTCTTTTATCGGTCATTAGGACGCCGACATCGTGGTTCAGATAGTCGAGCTCACCGGTCTTGTGATAGAGATCTACAGGTGCATACACATAGCGCAAAAGCTGATCTTTCGCTCTTTGCAAGTGTAAGATCGTCAAACACTTTTCCCTGAGTTTCGCATTTAAGATCTCACCTTTAAAAAGCTTGCCAAAGATCGTGCACATATCTCTTTGACTTGAATAGTTCTCATGATCTTTTCGCGCTTTAAAATCGAGCATATACCGCCTTAAGACAGTGTCCCTAGCGTTTAATTCCCCTTGGATATATTCATTTATATAGGACATCTTCAAGTTCTTGATGAGGATGTTGGTCGCGGTATTATCCGAGGTGATGATCATCCAATACAGAAGCTCTTCGATGCGATATGGTCGCGGTGTCGTAAATACTTCCGTATCATAAAGGATGTCATCGGCACTCACAAAAAGTTCCTGATCGAGGTCAAACCTTCCTTCCCTTATCGCCTCCATCATCGCCAACATGATCGCAACTTTGATGATCGAAGCGCTGACTATCCGCTCGCTGCTTCTCAGACTATATATGACCTCATCGGTGTCGATATCTTTTAAAAAGATGGCCAGTTTCCCCTCACTCTCAATCAAAAGCTTATCGATCGTCTCTTTAAGTTCCATAAGACCATTATAATAAAAAACTCCCGCATTGGGGAGTTAAGATACTTTCGGCTCCGGCCGTTTGCGACCGTTGTACTCATCAAGTCTTTCTTTTAAGTCATCCGGGATGGCCTTTTTGACGGGCAGATAGGCCGCATCGGCCATCTCTTTGACAAAGGAACTGATAAAGGCGATATCGGCAAACATGTTGTCGACATCCATATGGGCCAGAGTATCATAGCGGTTGTGGATGATAAGCCCGTCATTTGGAACGATCCGGGCAAAGCTTAAGCTCGGTATGCCCTTGTCGGCAAAGGGTGTTGAATCGCTGGAATAGACACCTTGCGATACGCTTAAAGGATAGCAGCTGATAAATCCCTTGTATTCTAGAGAGATTGTGAGTTTAGCTTCCGTCGTGCAAACAGCGATCACATTGCCTAAAGTTGTGCCCACCATATCGAGATTGACACAAAGGCGGATAGTTTCAAGGTCGTCGCTATGATTTTCGATATAGGCCTTAGACCCAAGCAGACCGCGCTCTTCACTTCCGCACAAGACAAAGCGCAAACTGTAGTGATGCCGTGTTTTCATGAGCTCTTCCATGATGCCCAAAAGGGCCAGTGATCCGGAAAGATTATCATAGATACCCACGGATAGTGGGACAGAATCATAGTGAGCCGTGATGACGATCTCCTCTTTACTTTCACCCTCGATATAGGTAACGACATTATAAGAGGTATCGATCGTCGTCTCGCCTTGCAAAGACAGGCAGACTTCTTTTGGCTTTGAAGAGATCAGTTTTTCGGCATCTTTGATGTTTATGTTGACACCCGGCAAAAGTTCAAGACCTTCACTCACATAGCTTCTAAGCTCCCGATCATCGATATCGCGATCGGCCTCATTCAGATTGCCGTTTGTACTGATAAAGCCCAAAGCCCCGTTTTTGACGAGATCTTCATAGCGAAATTTACCGAGATAACCGATAAAGATGACGATCTTGTCTTTGCATTGACTTAGAGAATACGCATCATTTGCACGCAGGTAATAAAGGGGTGCTTTGAGCTCTTTGACGCTTTTGGCCCCACGGTATCCCCTGCAGGGTATCTCTTTGCCATCAGCTTTCAAGCTAGCGCTTTTGACTTTGCCGCTTTTTACTTCAAAAGTCTCGATCACACTCTTTAGACCTAAAGATGCGATATACGCCTTAAAGTATTCGGCAGCTCTTTTTTCACCGTCAGTACCACTGACTCTTTTAAAGTTCAGATCTTTGAACAGTTTAAGCATCGTTTTTTTATTCATAATGACCTTCCTTTGTAAAAGATAAGCCTTGACGGCTTATCTTATCTTTATGACTTCGATCTGTTTGGCGATGACGATCTCTCTTTGATCTTCACGGTTTTCAACACAGGTCTGAAGCGTGACAAATTTGTCGTCCGGTCCGATCTCGACACCGGTATCATACTCTTCGATCTCACTTACGCGATCGAGGTAGTATTCAAGTTCTTCTTCAGTCCATTCCGGCTCCATGTAGTACATTCCCTCTTCAAGCGGATTGTTTGGATCGTAAAGATTGATATCGGCGATGTAGACATGGGCGATCTCATACCTTCTGACTTCATCTTTGAGGATCAGCTCAAAGTACTTGTTCTCTTCGTAGAAATCCTTGTCGCCGACATAGTTGACAAGCGGTGTGAACTTGTGAGTCATGCTTGGCTCATATGAAGGATAGACATAGTGACCATAGATCGTGATGTTTTGCGAACTCTCAAGATCGCTTACCGGATCGACGAAGATGCTTCCTTCTTCATCGTGTTCCATCGTCTTCCAATCGGTACGCAGATACTTTGAAAGACCGATAGAAGGGTCGTCAGGATCGATAGCCTGAACGACCGGCAGATCGATAATGCCGCTGTCAAAGCGGATCTCACCGACATAGTCACTGTTGATAGCGTAGTTTTCATCCCACAGCGCTATATCGTCTTTGTAGTCTTCGGTATCGACTGTCGTCGTCGGAGTTGGTGTCGAGGTCGGTGTTTCTTCGACCGGTTTACCTCCTCCCTGCAGCATGACAAAGATCAAGACGACAAGGATGACGATCGCTGCCAAGATGATCGGGATAAGGACCTTACGGTTATCCTTGTTTGGCGGCGTCGGAGTTGGTCTTGAAGGACCTTCGCTTTCTTCTTCATTTTCATTGCCGTCGAATATTTGTGTGTTATCAACTGCTTCTTCAACAGTATCTTCGATATCTTCGTTTTGATCATTCATAAGATCTTTATTTTCTTGATCGATCATGTATTGCTCCTCTCGTGTATTTATATATTGACTTATTGATTATAAACTATGTTTAAGTCTTTTTCTAGTCTTTAACCCTCAATAAAGTAGGCGTAATACTCATCAAAAGTGATACCGTTTGTCTTGATATAAGAAGCGGCGTCCTTGCCGACATAGCGATAGTGCCAGGATTCATACATGTAGCCGGTCATATCGACCTTGTCTTGGGGATAGCGCAAGATAAAGCCGTATTCATGAGCGTTTTCAGAAAGCCAGCGCTGCGCCTTTGTCCCTTCAAAACTTCCAAGATCACCACCCTCACTTATAAGGTCGACGACCCTGCCGGTCTGATGATCACTGAATCCCGGACGTGCACTGTAAGTGTCAACGACTTCTTGCGGATCGTTTTCCAGATAGCTGTTATAGATCCTAACTTGCGACGAGTAGGGTCGGTAAGCCGAAGTGATCCAGACATCGATCCCCTCTTCAAACATCGCATCGGCCATCTCTTTATAAGCTTGATACGCTTCCCTTTCCATATAGGCATCAAGACCGTACTCGTTTTCGATGCTCACCAGATCATCCGGTTCATACTCACCGATCGAGTAATACTTGTTGGCGATCATCAGCTCGCCTAAAGCCGTATCCGCCATCTTTGTATCGGTGTAAAAATCACGATCGCGATTACAATTGACCATCTCGACGATCGCTCTTAAATCCGTGTTTTGCGTTTGTGCTTTATAATCGAGATAGCGATTTAGACGGCTGTGGATGTAGTAGGGCGTCTTCATAAAGGCTAACTTTTCCTCGTCATAGCTTTCACAATAATAGCCCTTATTGACGATCATCAGCCTGTCCTGAGCACTCAAACCCTCAAGTTTTAAGTATTCTTCAAGTTTGGCGGCGGTGAATGTCGGATCAGTTATAAGCTCTGCGAGCTCTTCATCATAAGGGTAACTTTCGATGATCTCGATAT
>CALUZL010000073.1 GCA_944325295.1 uncultured Erysipelotrichaceae bacterium
AAAAGAGATCGAACTTGATCCCGAATTCAAAACGGTCTTACAAGCTTTAGAAAAACACTCCAAACACCCGATCGCCAAAGCCGTTGTCGAAAGATACCCCGAAAGTCAAAAAGAGTTTACGATCTTAAATGAGATCTCAGGTCAGGGCATCGTCGCCAAAGATGATCACCACACCTATCTTGCCGGCAACAAAAAATTGATGGCCGAATATGATGTCAAATATGATGAAAGCCTTTTAAAAGAAGCCATGGACAACAAATACTCCTATATCATCGTCGCTAAAGACAAGGTGCTGTTGGGCATCGTCTATATCGCCGATGTCATCAAGGAAAGCTCCAAAGAAGCCATAAGAAGGCTCAAAAAACGGGGTGTAAGGGTCATCATGTGTACCGGTGACAGTGAAGTCATCGCCAAAAACATCGCCACCGAAGTCGCGGTCGATGACTATATTGCCGAGGTAAGACCGGAAGATAAATACGAAGTCGTCAAAAAATGTCAAAAGGACGGTCTTGTCGCTATGGTCGGGGACGGCATAAATGATGCGATCGCTCTGACGAGTGCCGATGTCTCCTTCGCAATCGCAAACGGCTCTGATATCGCCTATGAGTCAAGCGACCTGATCCTTATGAAAAACGATCTGAGTGATATCGACTTTATGATGGAGCTTTCAAATAAGACGATCCGAATAATCAAACAGAATCTCTTTTGGGCCCTATTTTATAACGCTATCTTCATCCCGGTAGCGGCCGGTGTCTTCTACAACAGCTTCGGCCTTAGTCTCAATCCGATGATCGGGGCCTTCTCGATGTCGCTGAGTTCAATAATCGTTTTAAGTAACGCCTTGCGTATCCGTAAGATAAAGAAAGATGAGATCATAATCAAAAAGGAGGAAAAACAAATGAAAAAAGTAGTGATCGATGTTGAAGGCATGATGTGTCAAAATTGTGTACGTCACGTAACTGAAGCCTTAAAACCGCTTGGAAATGATGTCGAAGTGTCTCTTGACACTAACAAAGCCATCTTACAAACCGATGCCAGCGATGAAGTGTTGAAAAAAGCCATTGAAGATGAAGGTTATAAAGTAGTCGCTATCCATCATGAAAGCTGATCATCAAAAGATCAAAAGGCAATTAAAGATCGCCAAAGGCCAAATTGACGGGATCATAAAGATGATCGATGAAGATCGCTACTGCATCGATATCTATAATCAGATCAATGCTACAAGAGCGATACTTGCCAAAGTGAATCGCAAGATCATGGAAGAGCACATGAAAAGTTGTGTAAAAGAAGCTATTCTCAATGATGATGATTCAAAGATAAAAGAAGCTTTCGAAGCTATGAATATGACAAAAGCGGATTAATCTCCGCTTTTACTTTGCATATCTTTTGATACTTTAAGAATGGTATCCAAAAATTCCAAATACCAGACCTTCATCTGACTGTCAAGATCGCAAGACAGTCTTTCTTTCATTGACGCCTCTCTTTGGGGATCGTATACTGGCAAGCCTTTTTCGCGCTTATAAGCACTCACCTCTTTGACAATCGCCATCCTCTTTAAGAATAACTCTTTAAGTTCGTCGTCAAGTGCGTTCAATTCTTTGCGGCATTCATCAAGTGTCTTCATTTTCTACTCCTTCTTTGGGCTAATAATACGCCTGCAAACATAAACAGACAACCGCTAAATTCCACAGGTGTCAAAAGTTCTCCCAAAAAGAGATAGCCGCCGATGACCGAAACAACCGATTCCAAAGAAAGGATGATCGAAGCCACGGAAGGATCGGTATACTTTTGACCGATGATCTGTAGGGTATAGGCTACACCGGTAGAAAGGATACCGGTATAAAGGATCGATGGTGCTCCGTTTAAGATATTCACAAAGTTTATATCATCAAAGATAAAGGCCAAGGCCATACTTAAAAGACCGGCGACAAGATACTGGATAAACGATAACTGGACCGAATTGACATCTTTGGCAAAGCGATCGACAAAAATGATCTGCAGTGCAAAAAACACGGCACAAAAGATAAGTGAGAGATCGCCGATCTCAAAAGACAAGCTGGCACCGTTTATGAGGTACAGCCCGACAACACCAAGCATCAGGGCAATGATCACGTTTTTGTTTGCCCGATAGCGAAACAGTACAAATCCCAATATCGGTACAAAGATCATGTAAAGCGAAGTGATGAAACCGGCCTTCCCGGAAGTGGTAAAAGACATGGCCATCTGTTGAAGATTGGCAGCAATAGCGATAAATATCCCCAAAATGATCCCATACTTTATACATTTTTTATCATCGATCCGCCGACTGCCAAAAAATATTATCGGCAAAAGTGAAATAGCACCGACAAGAAAGCGCAAGCCGTTGAATGTAAAAGCTCCTAAATAATCGGCAGCCGTATTCTGAAAGACAAACGCAAAGCCCCAGATCAGCGCCGTCACTAAAAGGATGAGTTCTCCCTTGAATCTTTGCATACGTTTAAATATTATAAATGTTTTACTTATTATTGCCATCATAAATTAGCTCTGAGTTAGAAAATTATTTCACTCTGGCTTTAGTGACCTTTAGTGGTATCATAAAGACATGCAAAATCTTGAAGCTTTGAAAATGATGCTTGAAAGATCACATCGGATCGTCTTTTTTACCGGTGCCGGTATCTCGACAGGCAGTGGTATCCCGGATTTTCGAAGTGCTCAGGGCCTTTATGCCAACAATAAAAGAGCCGAAGCGATCATCTCACATTCTTATTTCTATAGTGATACCGATGACTTCTACAAGTTCTACAAAACACACATGTGCTTTAAAGATGCTAAGCCCAACATTGCCCACAAATGGATAGCTGTACTTGAAAAGGAAGGCAAAAGTCTTGGCGTCGTCACCCAAAATATCGACGGCTTGCATCAAGCTGCCGGCAGTGCAAAGGTCATCGAACTTCACGGATCGATCTATCAAAATCACTGTCTTAACTGTCACAAGGCTTTTTCTCTTGATTACATCCTTGAAAGTAAAGGTGTGCCGTATTGTGATGAGTGTGGCGGGATTATCAAACCGGATGTAACTCTCTATGAAGAACCTTTAGAAGAAAGTACAGTCCTGGCTGCTATCGACATGATCTCGGCCGCTGACTGTCTGATAATCATCGGCACTTCCCTTTTAGTCTATCC
>CALUZL010000074.1 GCA_944325295.1 uncultured Erysipelotrichaceae bacterium
AATGATATCTTTTAAGAAATCGTTTTTAAAAACCTTTAATTCCGCAAATTCATCTATGACTATGAGTTGGCTGGCAAGATAGGGTAAACCATACGCTTTCGGATCGCATTCGTGATAATCATCAAGACTCATGATACTTTTGTGAGTAAGCTTAGAACGCTTGGCGAAACATTCTTCTCTTCTTTGACACTCAAAACGAAAATAGGCTAGCGACCTATCGAGTTCGATCAGATCAAGGTTATTAAGCGCCAAGACGACATGCGGGAGTCTTCTGCCTTTGTATGAGAGGGCTTCTTCAAGCCCTGTTCCTTTAAAATCGATGATCGCGATATTCAGCTTTTCACAATCGTAATTCAAACAAAGAGAGAGAATCATTGAAATCACAAATTGAGATTTGCCGCTCCCGGTTGCCCCGCCAATTAATCCATGAGGTCCGATACCCCCTTCCGACAGATCAAATTCTAAAAACCGGTTATTATCGTCACTTCCAAGGCAACATATAATTCCCGTTTTTTTCTTATTGTAGTTTATATTGAGATCGATGTCCTGACCATAAAAGTCCCGCAGCGAAAACGATCTTAAACTTTGCTCTTTACGATCGAGGTGATACTTTCTAAGGTCATAAAACACAGAATCAGTAAACAAGAATACGGGACTTCTGTACTTTAAAATGTCCTCTTGATGATGTTCTAAGATCATATTATCGACATAGCTGAATATTCTTTTTGACTCCTTTGGAAGATAGTCGTCAACACCGAAGTATATGAAACATACGTCGGCAAACTCTTCTCCATTACAAGGAAAAAAAGACAGATAAACGATTCTTTGATCACACTTTACCGGCAAGACTCCGTCAATAAAAATGAAACGGCGCTCATTGTCATAGAGGTTTTTTATCGTTTTTAAAGATGGATATTTAATGATGAAATCCTTATCGATAGCTATTGCGATCTTTAGATCATTGTACGAGTGCAGTGTCACAAGCTGAAGCAAGACATATAAGAAGATCTCTTCACAATTATTACTTGTCGTTTTTATGGTGATGTAGTTATCGATTTTGAGATCGATGATGAGCGGGATGTCTTTGACAAAGGCATATTTATCACATAGTCTCTCTATCTTGTCATTTACTTCTTTACTGCCGCATTTTATTTCTATGCCTGTTTTGACATTCCCGCTCGCTATCTGCAATTTCAAAAAATCAGCATCATTTCTCCCTCTTTGAAAAAGTGTCCTTTGATCTTTTAGATGTTTGAACCGATGATAATCAAAGCGATAATATTCATGACATTTTTGTAGCTCATCGATGTCCAGTCTTATCTGATCTTCAAGATCGTTAATGATATTGGTCTCTTTATTTCGATGCAAGATCCGACTGTAATTGTCTTGTCTTCTTTTATATTTCCTTTGAATGAGAGGGAAAGCAATAGAAGCGATCGCCATCATCAACGGCATCGCGACTATAAGAATCAGCTCTACGACGCTTTTGCCGCTGCCATAGCTGATATAAGCGTTTGTCAGAGTGATCAAACACATGCCGATGCTTATAAATATTCCCTGCCCGGAACTTATAAAAAACGGCATTTCCTCAATTTTGCGATAATAGTCATTGAATTGTACTTCATAGACCATCTGTGGTCTTTGGGGAACGGTTTTGTAAGTCGATTTGATCAGCAAGTGTTTCTCACTGTACTTTTCAAAAGTCGGCTTTGCTTGTCTAAGTCTTGGACACTTGCGATTTATCAAAAGAAAATCCTTGAAGCAAAAGGCCGTCAGACCATAGATATCGATCCGATCGCATGGCTTTAAGCGGTATTCGGCCTTTATTTTTTTGAAATTTACATACACATGATCAAGGTCGCCGAAAATCTCATCACCTTTGATAAAAACATATTCATCCTTGAAGAAAGGCTCATCGATTACGATTTCGCTATTTTCAAGAGCGCTGATCAAAAGGTCTTTTCTTTTATAAAGATAAAACTTGTCTTCCTTGTCATAAACATAGAGATAGATATCATAAAAATGCTCTTCCTTACACAACTTATACAGTTTACATTCCAAATAGTCATTGATCAGCGGTGTCTTTGATTTGAGATTTTCGGCAAAACAAAAGCGCCACCCATCTTCGTAGTAAAAGGATATATCATGAAAGTGATATCTGAGAGATTTTTCAGTATCGAGGGTCGTTTTGTATAATTTATAACCTTCATATAAACAGATATAAAGCTTCATCCTTACTCACCAATATGTTTATATACGCATCATATTTCTGATCATTTGTATATACTCTTATGCGACATACTCCGTTTTTTAGCGGTGTAACGTTTCCGTTTGTATCGACGCTTGCGATCGAAGTATCTTCGCTTGCAAACATGATATCCGCCATTTTATAACCATCCGGAAGCGATCTGATCGGGATGCTCGTCTTGTCTCTTACAACCATCGAATATGTGTCTAAAGATATACGATCCGAACTTATTTCTATTTCCGGATTTAAAGACGAAACACTTCGATCTTCATAAGTGCACTTTTCAGTAAACATACCCTTTTCTATATGGTGCAAGTTACCGAATACCTGATCATCTTCATTGAGGATGTCTATCTTTTTGTTCAAGCCTAAAGTGTATGCCAAAGTGTCATCAGAGTTGAACTCAATGTTCAATATCCAAGAAAAAGACAAATCGGCACAGACAAAGACATCATCCCGGTCGGCAAGTTCACTCAGCACATCGTATTCGCCATTTACGCTCTGACTCTTCTTTCTGCCCTGACTGTCATAAAAATGAAGAGTGGTTTGTGCCATGGCTTTGATGCCACCGTTGAAGCGTATGTCGACGAGGTCCTTAAACAGATTTAAGGAAAAGATCAAAGACAGAGTCGAAGAAGCTGTGGCGTTAATGTTAAGATCGACATCGACATCGTGATCGTTTATTAGACGTATGCTGTTGTTTTTTATCGCCAGACCAAGTGAGTGAGAGGTGTCAAGGACGATCTCGGCCTTGCCGCTCATGTATATGTTCAGCTTGACTTCACTTTCAATACTTACCAAAGGTAAGTTAGGGATTGGGAGTTTTATTTTCATTAAAGTAAAGGAAGTCTCGACGAGATCCTCTTTAGGTTTTAAGAAATTTCTGAGATTATCAAATAAATCTTCACCTTTCAAAGAATCGTAATCACCATACATGAACTTGTAGCGACCTTTGCTCAGACCGATTTCTTCTCCTGTTTTAAAGTCCACTTTAAAGTATGCGTCCTTGATGACACCGTTCTCATAGTCCCACTTGTACGATGGCGATATTCCATAGATATCACTGTCGAAATAAAGGTTTATGCCGTTGTCGTTTTTCTTTGAGATACGAAAGTGAATCTTATTTAAAGAAATATTATAAGAGACACGATATCCCTTTATCTCAAACACATCGTTTGTCTTGGCGACCCTCTCTATGCCGTCTTGGTCGTAGATCGAATCCTGTTTTACACTTTCACCATAGATCTCGATCTCAGCATCACTCAGATCCAGGTCTTCGTAAGTCCCGGAAAATTTGAGTTCTTCGATCGCTTCCAGTGGATCTATTTCTTCAAGTTTATAGCCATTTTGATCCTTGGCGATTATCTTATACAGCTTTCCTTCTTGTTGATC
>CALUZL010000075.1 GCA_944325295.1 uncultured Erysipelotrichaceae bacterium
GCTGAAATATAATATGACACCCATAAAAACGAGTTTTGAGCGAATATCGGCCGCTTTATTATTCATGTGTTTTATAAGCCTGAAGATTATGGTCCCATACATCAAAAGAATTAAACACAGGCCCAAGATCCCAAGTTCCTCGACGATCACCGGAAGTATGAAGTCGTTTGAGGGGTTTGGGAAGTTCATGTATTTATGGACTGAATTGCCATAACCGACACCAAAAAGGCCGCCGGTCGCAAAAGCCACCAGCGACATGACCAAATGATACCCGGAAGCATATTGATCTTTAAAAGGATCGGCAGCTGCCAAAAACCGTCCGATCATGTAGAAGTCGGAATCCAAAGATTCCAAAAACGCTGTCCCCATTGGTGACAGTATCAGGAGCACGATGATGACACAAGCGACCAAAAAGATAAACATATATCTTTGATATTTATAAAAAGCTTTATGTTTAGGGATAAGGAGCAGCAAAAAACCAATACCAAAAAGGATGACTGCCGATCCGGTATCTTTCTGGACACCGAAAATGATCGCTGTGTAAAAAAGGATCGTCAGCATGAGGTTTACAAAAGTATATCGCGCCTCTTCGCTTGATCGGAAATTCAAAGTGAACATCTTGGCGATCAAGACGATTATAAAGACTTTGGCAAACTCCGAGGGCTGGATCGTAAACGAGCCGAAACGCAACCAAGCATAAGCACCGCCGGATGGCGGAAATAGTCTTGTCGCGACCAAGATGACACTGACGGCTACGACCATGATCGGTGTATAAAATCTCTTCGGGAAGTTGAAAAGAGAAATATAACTCAAAGCTATATAAGCGATGGTTCCGATCGTCAGGTAGATGACCTGTCTTATCATGACGCCAATTATTGCTGAAACATTGCCGGCCTCAGATCCCATCTCTGCACTGGCTATCATCAAAGTTCCAAATATCATAAGAGCTGCCAAAGCGATAGTTATGTAGTTATCGGCAAAAAGCGGCAAGATCCTGAATTTCTTTTTCATGAGAATATTTTATCACAATTGAACTCCTATAAAAAATTCACTATAATAAACATATGAAAATAAATACGGAAACAATTATCAAGGACAATAATCCCAAGATCCGTGAAAAGTCTGAGGATGTAAAACTTCCTTTGAGTGCGCAAGATCGACAATTGCTGATGCAGATGTACGACTATGTCGATCGATCGACTGATCCGGATATTGCCGAAAAAGAAAATCTCCAGCCGGCTGTCGGTATCTCAGCGATCCAAGTCGGTGTCAAAAAGAAGATGGCTGCCATAATCGTCAAAGACAGCGATGGCAATATCGTCTATGGTTTTGCCCTAGTAAACCCCAAGATCATCTCTGAATCGGTTGAAAAAGCATATCTTAAAGGTGGTGAAGGCTGCCTTTCTGTTCCCTTAAACCATGAAGGTTATGTCTATCGAAAGAAAAGGATCAAAGTAAAAGCTTATGATGCACTGACGGATAGAGAAGTGATCATTGAAGCCAAAGATTATCTGGCGATCGTCATGCAGCATGAATTCGATCATTTCAAAGGAATACTCTACTACGATCACATCGATAAAGATCAGCCTTTTAAGGTCTTGGATAACGCGACATGTATTGAATAAACAGGAGAATATATGACAAATAAATATAGAAACTACAATCAAAGCTATACCTCACCAAACTACGATCCCAAAAAGCATACACTGGTTTATGCGCTTGGGGGTCTTGGTGAGATCGGTAAAAATATGTACTGTTTCGAGCATGACGATGAGATTATAATCGTCGATGCCGGCGTAAAGTTTCCCGATGACGATCTTTTAGGTATCGATTACGTCATTCCCGACTATACGCATCTCATTAAAAATAAAGACAAGATCAAAGCTCTGATCATAACTCACGGCCATGAAGATCACATCGGCGGTATACCTTTCTTACTTTTGTCGTGTACGATCGATAAGATCTATGCCCCACGGTTTGCCAAAGCGCTGATCGAGAAAAAACTTTCGGAAAAAAGAAGACTTTCCAAGACAAAGATCATCGAGATCAACGGTGATTCTTCGATCCAGACCAAGCATTTCCGGATCGGCTTCTTTAACACGATCCACTCGATTCCTGACAGTTTGGGAATATTGATCAATACGCCCAACGGCCGAATCGTTGAAACCGGCGATTTTAAATTCGATCTCACACCAATCGGCCGTAATGCCGATTATCAAAAAATGGCTTACATCGGCGCCAGTGGTGTTACCTTGCTGATGAGTGACAGCACCAACTCCGAAGTTGAAGGATTTTCAATATCTGAAAAAAGAGTCGCTCAGATGATCAGGGAAATCTTTAAAAAGACAAAAGGACGTCTTTTAGTCTCGACTTTTGCATCAAATGTCGACCGTCTATCTCAGATCCTCAATTGCGCCTATGAAAATGGCCGTCGTGTTGTCGTCTTTGGCCGCAGCATGCAAAATGTGGTTGAGATCGGTTTAAAACTCAAAACGATCGATATCGATGAAAATGCCTTTATCGATCCGGAACTTATAAATACCCTTCCCGCTGACAAATTATGTATTGTCTGTACCGGTTCTCAAGGCGAGACCTTAGCCGCTTTATCGCGTATTGCTAACGGTACACACAAATATGTCAAGATCATTCCGGGTGATACTGTCGTCCTTTCTTCCAATCCGGTTCCCGGCAATGCCATAAACGTATCCGGGATCATCAATCAGTTGACGCGTTGTGGAGCGACGGTACTTGAAAATACGACTTTGTCTTCGCTACACACGACCGGGCATGCTTCTCAAGAAGAACAAAAACTGATGTTGCAGCTGATAAAACCAAAATTCTTTATGCCGATGCACGGCGAATACAAGATGTTGAAGATGCATGCCGAGACAGCTCAAGAGACCGGTATCCCTGAAGAAAATTGCTTTGTAATGGCAAACGGTGACGCTTTGGTTCTATCTGATGGCGAAGTCTACCGGGCCAACACCCGTATCCAGACGGATGCTATCTATGTCGATGGCAACGATATATCCGGTCTTTCGACTTCAGTGATAAAAGATCGCAAGATCTTAGCCGATAACGGTATGGTCGCCGTTGTTGTCTGTATCGATTCTCGAAATAACAAGATACTTTGCCGTCCGGGCATCGTTTCCCGCGGATTTGTCTTTATCAAGGAATCACAAACGCTGTTAAAGGAAGCAGAAATGCTTGTATACGATGCCCTAAAAGCGGCCATGAAACAGCGCGTTACCTTTGGTGATCTGAAAAATACGATCAGAAATACCCTGGAACCATACCTTTATCGCAAAACAAATCGTAATCCGATCGTTATCCCGGTGATCTTAAATCATCGTGACGCTATGAGAAAGAAGGAGAATTGATATGCAGACATTATTAATCGCTATTGTTGTCATCATCGCTATCGTCGCTATTTGGGCAATCGCAACGACAAACAAGTTCAAACGTTTAGACATCAAAATCGATGAAGCTCGCTCAGGGATCGAAGTCGCTTTGGAAAAACGCTATGACATGCTGACAAAGATGCTCGATGCCGCCAAAGGCTATATGCAGCATGAGACTGACACCTTCACAAATGTCATAAAATTGCGCAAAGGCATGTCGATAAACGATATGAAAGATGCCGATGGCAAGATGAATGAAATGAGTCGCAGTCTCATGGCTGTCGCTGAAAATTATCCGGAGCTCAAGTCATCTGAAGTATTCGTTGAACTGGAAGATGGCATCCGTGATGCCGAAGAACACCTGCAGGCCGCCAGAAGAGCTTATAATGCCAACGTCAGCGCCTATAACACGGCAATCGCCATGTTCCCATCAAGCCTTTTGGCCGGTTCACGTCAAGCTGAAGATTTCTATGAAGCAGAAGACTATAAGCACGAAGACGTCAAGATGAAATTTTGATCATGATCCAAGACAACT
>CALUZL010000076.1 GCA_944325295.1 uncultured Erysipelotrichaceae bacterium
ACTTTTCCTTGATCTGTCTTGAATGTCGTATTAAGATTTTTTACTTCTAGTAGTGCCATTTTTCTCACCTACCTTTTTGCCTCTAAGGCTTCACCTAAGCCGTCACCGATAAAATTAAGCGAGAGAACGGTGAGACAGATCGCTGCGATCGGCCAAATGATCTGGATCGGGTGTGTGAACAACAACTGACGGCAATTGTTTGCAAGTTGCCCCCAACTCGGGATAAGCGGATCGAGTCCGATACCTACCATCGATAAGAACGATTCGGTAAAAATGGCATTTGGGACCATCATTGTCAAACAGACGATGATCGGACCAAGAGCATTTATAACTAAATGTTTCATCAATATTCGCATATGTCCGGCACCGAGAACTTTTGCCGCCATCGCAAATTCCATCTCTTTTAAAGACATGACCTGTGTCCTTACTTGCCGAGCCATCTGGATCCAAGATGTGATGCTGATAGCGATAATCATAGCCGGGATGTTATTGCCGAAGACCATGAGAATGAGCAGCGTATAGAGGATACTTGGAACAGAGTAGATAATATCGATGATACGCATCATGACCATATCGACTTTACCGCCAAGATATCCGGATATACCACCATAGACAATACCGATCAAAAGATTGATGCCGGCTGAGGCAAATCCGATCGCCAGCGATATTCGTGCACCATACATTACCCGTACCATGTTGTCTCTTCCAAGTTTGTCGGTCCCAAACGGATGCTCAAGGCTGGGAAGAGCGTTCCTGTTTGCCATATCTTGTGTCTCGTATCCGTATTTCGATAACATCGGTATTAAGATAGCTCCCAAGATCATAATGACTAAGAAGACAAGACCAAAAAGAGCTAGCTTGTTTTTCTTGAAACGATCCCATGTATCCTTTAAGAAAGTCTTACTTTCGATCGCGATGAATTCCGAGTTCTTTTCGCTATCATCCAACAATTCAAACATATCATCTGTCAAAATAACTTGTTTATCTTCCATATGTTTTACCTACTTTCCTAATTTGATCCGCGGATCGATCATCGCTGCTACGATATCGGATACGATCGTCATTATGATAACGATCATTCCAAGGAATATCGTAAGTCCCATAACCAATGTGTAATCACGGTTAGTTATACTGTTTGTGAATTCTGCGCCAATGCCCGGTATAGTAAACAATCTTTCGATTACAAGAGAACCTGTGACCATGCCGGCAAACATCGGACCGCAATATGTTACGACCGGTAACATCGCATTTTTCAATCCGTGTTTGAGTATAACCATCAATTCACTTGTTCCTTTTGATCTGGCAAGAGTGATGTAGTCTTTATTCATAACATCTTTTAAAGAACTTCTCGTAAGACGTGTTATCATCGAGATCGGGCTTAGTGCTAAAGCAAACGCCGGCAGCAAATAGTGGCGCCAGGTATCTAAACCCATTATCGGCACAACTTTCCACTTAACTCCCAAAAGATACATCGCAATGATCGCAAATAAGAATCCCGGTACCGATACGCCCAAGGTCGCAAGGATAGTTATCAGGCTGTTTACCCATCTCTTCTTTGTGAGCGCCGATATGACGCCCAAGGTAAGGCCTATGACTACCGCAAGCACAAAGGCTACAAGGCCCAGCTTGAACGTCGTCGGTGCTCTTTCAACAATGATGTCAAGGACTTGTTGGCCTTTTTTGGCAATCGATTCGCCAAAATCCAATTTAGCGGCATTTTGTAAATAAATTATGTACTGTTCGGTAACCGGTTTATCAAGACCGTATTTATGCTCCAAGGCGGCGTATGCTTCCGGAGATAACCCTCTTGAATCCTGTGCAAATGGGTTACCCGGAATAGCTCTTACAGCAAAGAAAGTAAGAGTCATCAATATAAATAAGGTCAATGCACCAATCAATAATCTTTTTACAATATATTTAAACATAAGCAACTCCTAGATAAGAAACAATTCTTCTTGCGGCGGTACAATAAAATGTGCACCGTCTTCTTTAACGACGACGTCTTCTTCCAAACCGATCCTTCCGGCTCTTGTCGGAATTCCCGGCTCTAAAGTAAAGACCATGTTTTTGCAAAGAGGAGTTCTTATAAGTTCATCTCGATTATAACGAGGTTGCGCCGGTCCCAAAAGGGGCCCGCCATCATGAGCTACTTGCCCTAATTGATGTCCCAAAGCAGCATTCCACGAAGGGTACCCTTTGGATGTAATATACTCTCTGGCAACCGTATCGACTTCAAGGCCTGTGACCCCGGGTTTTAAAGCTTTTGCCGCCAGTTGGATTCCATCTCTTACGACATTGAATGCTTCAACAATATCATCCGGAGCTTTATCTTCACCCGGCTTTAAAACATAATACATTCTTTGAAGATCACAACTGTATCCATCTATTCTTATTCCGAAGTCGATATTTACGACATCACCATAAGAAATCGGAAAATCCGGTGCTCCCATATGTCCTCCGGGACATCCGTCACCGGAGAAGACACCGGGATTACATGACTTTGGCCAAGAGTAACCATAACCTCTTCGTTCTACTTCCTTTTGGAAAAAGGCAAAGACATCTTTACAATTCATACCTGCTTTAATGTAGGATTTAGCAGCCTCAAAGATCTCTTCGGCTTTTTCACAAGCAACTTTGATCTTTGCCAGTTCTTCATCGGACTTTATACCACGAACTTTGACGACGATGTTTTCGGCGGAGACTAATTCACCTTTAAAACCGGCTTTATCAAATGCTTCTTTTAGAGTCGTAAACATTCCTAAGGAAAGACCGTCAGCACTCGGATTTTCTAAGGAGAAATCTAAGGCTATAATTTTAGGATCTTTTCTTTTTATGTATTCTGACAGCGTATCTGTAAAAGATATCGGAAATGCCAAAACTTCATCAAAGACCCCATGATGGACATAGCCGTTTGCATCTATTGGCGTACATACCGCGGCGCTTGTCCCATCGCTATTGAATATACAGGCCGTCAATCCTATGAATTCACCATCGCACAGTACCGATAACACAGGCTCGCTGTTAGTTGCTGATTCTTGGCCGGCAATTATCCACATATCGATGCCATCTTTTTTCATGGCCTCAACTGCTACATCGATCTTCTCTTTGTAGAACATAAAAGATTACCCCCTTGCAAAATCATATCGCTATTATAATTTCTTTCAGAAAGTAATGCAATAATATTTCAATTAAAATTTTCATTATAATTTGCATAAAATGAAATATTTTCATTTATTGGTATTTTATGTCTAATTTTTACATTTTATGATCTTTTTTTCATATTTTGAATGAAAAAACCTCGTTATTTCAAACGAGGTTTTCATTCTTTAATCGATTTGATAATTACAGGCTATTTCTTTTGAACGTACTTCAAGCTATCGAGAATAACTGCGACAATTATGATAATACCGGTAAATACGAATTGTAGGTTAGTATCTATACCAAGAACTGTCAATGAATAAGTTAGTGCCGTAAAGATCAAGACACCGACGACAACACCTGATATCTTACCGATACCACCGGTGAAAGAAACACCACCAACTACACAAGCTGCGATCGCATCAGTTTCCCATCCTTGTCCATAGGCCGCTGAACCTGAACCAAACATACGCATACATTCTAACCAAGCTCCAAATCCATACAGTATGCCGGCAAGGACAAAGGCTCCGATCGTAACTTTTAAAACAGATATACCTGATACAGATGCGGCTTCCGGATTTCCTCCGACAGCGTATAAATTCTTTCCAAATGTGGTTTTATTCCAAATGAACCAAACAACAACTATAGCAGCAATCGCCCAGAGAATAATGGTCGGGAAATTACCGATCCTTGGGACTATCATTTCCGGAATGCTACTTTCAATTGCACCAAAAGATACACCTTTTGTCGCATATGTTACAAGACCGAATATGACAAGCATGTTAGCCATAGTTGAAATAAACGGATGAATCTTAAATCTAGCGGTAAAGAAACCGGCTATAGTTGTAAATACAGTACAGAACACGATCGACACAACTAATGCCATCACGATCTTAACAACGACCGGGAGTGCCGTAAAGTCAAACACATGACCAAATACCATTCCGGTATTAATTCCCTGGTGCATAATGATCGTACATGCTGTGACGCCCATACCAACCATACGACCAATCGATAAGTCGGTTCCTGCTAGAAGGATGAGTCCGGCAACTCCTAAAGCTAAGAACATACGCGGACTTGCTTGTTGTAAAATATTCAATATATTATTTAAAGTCAAAAGCTGTGTTCCGCCTTTAAGTACAGGGGTTATAATACACAAACCTATGAATATGATTATGATAGCTATATATAATCCGTTTTTCAAAAGGAATTGCTTACGGTCAAATGTATACATGTAATTTTCACGTTTATCAAGAAACTTTTGCGATAATGTGAACTTTGACAATCTCAACAGATCTATCAGATGCGTTTTGAATGTGTAAGCATTGTGTTTCCTGTCTTTAGCAGCTTGTACAGCTTTATCATACTCAAGTTTTGCATCAAACTTTCTGTTCTTATATACATAATTCTCATCTTTGATCTCTTGTTTATCAGATAATTTTGAAAGATTGTCTTTATGCTGCTGCTCAAGACGGGCAAGAGCGCTCTTGTAGTTCTCTTCTGCAAGCGCCTTCTCTGCTTTAGCACTTTCACAAACAGGAGTGTAGTACTCGTTGAAATGTGCAGCTATGTAACTTTCTGCATCTTTGATTAAACTATCAACTTCTGCCTTGTTTTTCGATTCTACCGCCTTCGCCTTTTCTAAAGCTTTAGTAAGTTCACTGCGGCGAGCTTCTTTTTCAGCCTTAGTATAAATTTTATCTCTTTTTAAATT
Organism: uncultured Erysipelotrichaceae bacterium; assembly: GCA_944325295.1. Lineage (GTDB taxonomy): Bacteria > Bacillota_I > Bacilli_A > Erysipelotrichales > Erysipelotrichaceae > JAHHTG01. Next base: position 4,853 of record CALUZL010000076.1, read on the forward strand.
GTCCAAATCCGATACGATTGATGTAACCTTATTTGTTCCATCTTTCCGTAACTCATCAATCTTTTTTTGAATGTTGCCGACATAATCTTCAATCGGCTTTCTCAGCTGTTTTTCTTGATCAACAGTTAAGATCTTATTTCTACTTGTCATACTCTTCTCCCCTATAGGTATTTAGCACTAAGCCTTAGCAATTCTTCTTGATTTGTTTCTTTGGTATTGACTATACCGGCCAGACGTCCGTTAGACATTACACCGATTCTGTTTGTAATACCTAGTATCTCCGGCATTTCACTGGATACAACTATTATCGTCTTCCCCTGTTTTGCCATTTTTACTATAAGTTCATATATCTCGTACTTTGCACCAACATCGATACCTCTTGTAGGTTCATCCATCAAAAAGACTTGAGGATTTGTTTCTAACCACTTACCAAATATTACCTTTTGTTGGTTACCGCCAGACAACGATGTTATGGCATCATCGGGACCCATACATTTTGTATTCATTGTCTTAATCTCGGCATTAGTGGCTTTAGTCATTTTATTGTTGGACAAAGCAACTCCGGATTTATATTGAGGCAAATTAGCAATCGTTGTATTAAAGGTCAGATCCGTCTTCAAGAAAAGGCCGTTAGCTTTTCTTTCCTCGGTAATCATCGCAAAACCATGTTCGATTGCTTCTTTAGCGCTGTTGAAATTCATAAGCCTCTTTTTGAAATAAACACGCCCGGCAGCTCTTGTTCTTACCCCAAAGATCGTTTCTAAAAGTTCTGTTCTTCCGGCTCCGACAAGGCCATATAATCCAAATATCTCTCCTTCTTTTACATCAAAAGATATATCTTGAAGGTAAGGTTTATATTTTGTAGATATTTCTTGTATAGATAACGAAACATCTCCCGGCGTATTATCGATTGGCGGAAAACGATTATCCAAGGATCTGCCGACCATAGCGGAAATAAGCTCATTCATGTTTGTATCTTTTGTAGATTTTGACATGACAAGATTCCCATCTCGTAAGACAGATACGTCATCACATATATCAAATATTTCATCCATCTTATGAGAGATGTAAATAAATGAAATACCTTGATCTTTCAACATTCTCATCATGCTGAACAGCTTTTCAACTTCCTGAGTCATCAAAGATGAGGTCGGTTCATCTAAAACGATCACTTCTGCATTATAAGACATAGCCTTTGCGATCTCGACCATTTGTCTTTGTGAAACTGACATATTGCGCATCGGTTGATCCAGATTGACCGTCATCCCCAATCTTCTAAACAGTTCAGTAGCTTTTCTTTTCATTTGTCCTTCGTCAACGATCCCTGATCTGGTCGGATATCGCCCTAGGAATAGATTATCCGTTACGTTTCTTTCCAAGCACTGATTCAGCTCTTGGTGAACCATTGCAATACCGTTTTCCAAAGCGTCTTTTGGACCTGAAAAGCTGATTTCTCTACCATTGAGATAGATTGTTCCTTCGTCTTTTTGATAAGTACCAAACAAGCACTTCATCATCGTAGATTTTCCGGCTCCGTTTTCACCCATGAGTCCCATAACCGTTCCTCTTCTCACATCCAAGTTGATCTTGTCAAGAACTCGATTTCGACCGAAAGATTTACTCATCCCCCTTATCGATAAGACGATGTCGTTTTTCTTATCCATCATATAACTCTCCTATATACCATCGGTATATCATTGTGACCAACAACTTATCACAATGATGTATCGTTGTTTACTTTTATCACAATACAGGATACAAAGGAGAATTGCTTCTCCTTTGTATACCTTTAAATTTTTTGATTAGATCAATTACTGGTTAAGAACAGCAGTGTAAGATGTAGCGTTGTCTGTCTTGACCATATTGATGCAGAACGCATCATACTGACTTGGGTTTCCTAAACGGTTGACGATAGCTGATTCGTTCTGACCATCACCACCGATATATTCAACATTCAAGTTTAAGATATCATCATAGTTTTGAAGCAATGGCTGATATGTTGCACTTAAGAAGTTATCTGCTGAATTGTAAATATCTAACCATACATTCTTTGCTGGATGAGCTTCTTTATCAAGTTCGTTTGATACAGGAGCATATGGAACTGTTGAATCTAAGAAATCTTCGTAGTTATCAGCAGTGACTGCTACGTTTAATGCGTAATATGAACGAGCTTCTTCGTCATAGTAGTATACATCATCTGATAATACGTTGCCGGCATCATCGGCTGTAGCAATACCGGTGTTGATATCAACACCATCAACAACGTTACGTACTAATCTTAATGTCAAATAAGCTTGTACGTCTGCATGCTGTGAAATAGTGCCTCCATATCCTTCAGCAATTGCTGCAACAGCGTCGGCATTCGCATCATAACCAAATGTTGGAACGCCCTGAGCTTTTGACCAACCATTGAACATAGCCATACCCATACCATCGTTGTTGGAAACGACTAGATCGATCTGGTCACCGAATGAAGCTGACCATGTATTGATTGCGTTACCGGCAGTAGCTGCATCCCATGTAGCACCTGTTGCGTTCTTCATTTCTTGAGAAGCTAACTCACGGACGAAATATGTTGTACCATCTAATTCGATTGAACCATCTTTAACTACAGATGATGAACCGTCTGTGTTAACGCCTACAGGGTCAGAAACGATGCCATTTTCGCCTTCAATGCCTGTGCCTAACGCACTACGAACGCCACGAGTACGTGCAATTGAATCGTTATGGCCAATATCACCGATAGCTAATACGTAGCCGATAACACCATCGCCGTTTCTATCGATCTCACTTGCATGAGCTGTAATGTAATCAACAACCATTTGTCCTTGTAATTCAGCACCTTGGTTAGCATCAAAACCGACATAGTAAGTGTTCTCGTTAAATGACAAAGCATTCATATCGAGCTCACCTGTAGTACTGTTAGATGGCTGACGATTGAACCAAATCAATGGTTTTTGATTGTTCGCAACAGTCTCTCCGCCGGTAGTGTCGCCACCTTCGGTTCCTGTTGTCTCTGTTGGTGTTTCACTTGAACATCCAACCAGGCTAAATACCATAAATAACGCTACGGCAAAAGCCAAAAATTTTCTCATAATTTTACTCCTCCTACGTCAAAGTCGTGTCTTTAACTGACTTCATTATAGTTTATAGGTGTTTCATTGTAAAGGGTTTCAAAATAAAAAGATAAAGCGCCTTCATTTTTAATGTTTATATCAATATATGTTAAAAAAATGTCAATTTTATCAAATTGTGATTTTCTCACAAAATTAGATATTATGTTTTTTACGCGATCATACACATAATTATTTCTTTGCTGTTTATTAAGGTTAAATTTCTAAATTTTCTTATTTTATGCCGAGAAAATCCATGGATCAAGGCGGTTTGAATGATCATACAATTGAACTATTGCAGATGTAATATGCAATAGGCAAACAAAAAGATCAGACAAACCGGGTACCTTGAACTATGGAGGAATTGGAATAAAAAAGAAAATTTATTAAGGAATCTTTTAATATTGCGGTTCTTTAGTAAGTGAAAGGAGGAGCGATGTTTAAATCTTTTAAATACAGGATATATCCAAACAAAGTACAAAAAGAAATCATGGCAGCTAATTTTGGCTGTACTCGCTTTGTCTATAACCATTATTTAGACAAGTATATAGAAAAGGCTAAAAATGATTCTTTTACTTTTGATTATCGTGAATGCCTTTTAGATCTGAAGAGTTTAATAAATGAATTCCCGTGGCTCAAAGAAGCGAAGTATTCTTCTTTATACTCTTCAATCAAAAATTTAGACATGAATATCAAACGCAAGAAAGTTGGTACTTTAGAACGGCCCAGATTTAAAAGCAGAAAATTCAATAAAAATTCCTACCACGTCAAAAATGAAAATGACTCAATTGTTTATGGAGGCAAATATATCTTCATACCGGGAATTGGCAAAATAAAGACCAGGAATACATTGATACAAAAGGGCAAAATATTAAATGCTACCATATCAAAGACTGTTTCCGATAAGTACTTCGTGTCTTTATGTTGCCGTAATGTCCAAATAGACAAGTTTAAGAAAACGGGAAAAAGCGTTGGCCTTGATTTAGGTATAAAAGATCTGGTCATAACTTCTGATGGAAATAAATTCATAAACGAACGCTTTTTCGATCTAGCTTTACCAAAAATAGCAAGATTAAAAAGAAATCTTTCTCGAAAGTCAAGAGGAGGATCGAATTATGAAAAAGCCAGAGTAAAGTTAGCTAGATACCAAGAAAAGGTCAAAAACAGGCGAATTGATAAACTCCATAAACTTTCAAATTACGTTGTCAAAAGCTATGACATCATCTGTATCGAAGATCTCGATGTCCAAAAAATGATGACATCAGGTACGATGTCAAGAAAGTTGGCAGATGCTTCTTTTTCTGAATTTGTCAGACAATTGATCTACAAATCCAAATGGTATGACAAAAGAGTCATCAAGATCGATCGTTACTTCAAAAGCAGCCAAACGTGTCACGTTTGCGGTTTTGAAGATAGTGGTCTAAAAGATCTAAATATAAGAGAGTGGACCTGCCCTCAGTGCTCGACAACTCACGATCGCGATATAAATGCTGCCATTAACATTAAAGTTCAAGGTTTAAAAACCATCAACGTTTAAGTACGTTGCTAACCGCTGGTCTGGCGGGGATAGCTTGGTAATTGATTGGCCTTAAGGCCATGGTCCCAAGAAAACTATTAAATTTATGTTCATTGCCTTTAAGAAAGACTATAATAAGAGCTATGTTCGATTTCATTGTAAAGCTCTTTATCAAGAATTACAAAGACACGGAAGATCCTTCTGTTAGGACGGGTTATGGCTTTTTAGCAAGTGTCTTATCGATTATCTTGAATGGAGTTTTAGTATTTTTTAAGATTCTATTCGGTACGATTACCGGAAGTGTAGCTATTACTGCCGATGGGTTTAATAACCTAAGTGATATGGGATCGAATTTAGCTACTTTATTTGGTTTCAAACTGGCAAGCAAGCATCCCGATGCTGAACATCCTTATGGACACGGGAGAGTAGAGTATATTGTCGGGATGATCATTTCTTTTCTAATCATATATGTAGGTTTCTCAACTTTAAAAGAATCTGTAAGTAAAATATTAGATCCCGATCCGGTGACGTTTTCTGTTGGTGCTGTAGTAGTTCTGGCTTTTTCTATCTTGATAAAATTATATATGTCATATTTCAACAAGAAATGTGGCGAAAGAATAAATTCAGAGGCGCTCATTGCTGCCGCTCAAGACAGCCGAAACGACGTCATTTCAACATCTGCAACCTTAATTTCTTTGTTTGCTGTATTATTTACAAACTTTCCGGTTGATAGTATCATCGGCATTTTTGTTTCTCTTTTTGTAATAAAATCGGGTATAGATATATTTAAATCGACCATGGATCCGCTTTTGGGAATGTCGCCCGATAAAAATCTGGTAAAACAAATATCGGATTTTATAAAAAAGTATCCCGTTGTCATCGGAATACACGACCTTATGATGCACGACTATGGTCCGGGAAGAAGGTTTATGACCCTTCATGTCGAAGTTGACAGCAGGGGAGATATAATGTCCATTCACGATCAAATCGATGTAATCGAACGAGATGTATTAAAAGAATTCGGTATCCTCACAACAATCCATATGGATCCTATCGACACCCGTGATGAAAAAGTAAACGCCATGCGCGAAGTCGTTCGCAATATAGTTAAATCAATCAATACTGACTACGATATTCATGATTTCAGGATGGTCAGTGGGCCAACACACACAAATCTGATATTTGATGTCTTGCTTCCGGCAGGCGATACGACAGATCACTCCCTAATAAAACGACAAATAGAAAAAAGGGTCTCAGAATATGACTCTTCCTATAACTGTGTAATGGAAGTTGAACATTCTTTTATTTGATCATCTCAGCTGATCGTTTTTGACAATGCCATCAAGATTGCTTAACCTATACTCGTGATCGTCATGTGTATAAATATCAAAAAGGACTTCTGCCTCATGAGTATATTCGCTCAATATATCATTTAACAGCGATTCTGTCTGTACATAGTTTTGTTTACTGTATAACTCTGCCATCGTTATGACCCTTGTATTATCCCCATTATCATACTTATAATCATAAAAAACCGTGTTATCGATATTTTTAAAATATGCTTTAAAATCATCTGCTTTATCACTGTCAAAAATATATCTTATAAAATTATAATTGATTTCCTTTTCGATGGATATTATCGTTATCTTGATATATAAGACTACATCTAAATCCAAAGAAGCCATGTCTGCTGCATCCGGCTTGAAATCGATCATCTCTTTTAAATTCATTTTATTACTAAACATATACACCCCTAATAAAAACGGCTTTCGCCGTCTTTTCTTATGCGTTCAATTTCCCAGAAACTTCCTTATCGTCTCCATCTACTGCGCGATAATATGTTTCATGAACAGTAGGCTGAAAGTAGACATCAAGCGATTTTAATTTGGAAACTTTTACACCTTGCGCTTTTAATTCTTCTTTAACAGCTCTTTCAAGCTCTTCAACGTTAGTATCTACCCCGTCACATTGAATCACGACATTTGTCTTCATAGCACATTCCTCCTTGGCGATATTATAACATTATTTCATTTGTAGTAATCACACAATAATATTTCTTGACTGTAGTAAAATATCTCGTTTATTTCTGATGAGATCTTATTGTATGCATCAATATATTCATCTTCTACAATTGTATCCTTACTGCTATCAAAATAAAAATAATCACAAAGAAAACTTCTGTCCATAAACGGCACATACCTAATTCCGTCGCCGAAAACATCTTCACCGACTTTATAAGCCTTTGAATCATCAAGTCCGAAAAGATTACATATCGTCGGATAGATGTCAAACGTAGAAGTGATTTTGTCAAATGTCGTCGGCTTTAAATCGGTACCGTATATAAGCATCGGCACCTTATATATGTGGTAATCATCAACTCCACCCAATATGTTCTGTTTTCCCTCTTCAGTGACGATTCCATAAGGGTAGTGATCAGCAAACATATATATAACTGTTTTATCTAATGAACCGTTTTCTTCAAGGCCTTTTAAAAGTGTTTCGATACCTCTGTCTAAAGAGATCTGTGCTGCCAAATAATATTTAGACTCTTCATCAAGATCTTTAAACCTCTCGTTTGTATTTACTATATCGTAATATTCCTTGAGCTCGATCCTGCCACTGTTGTATGACATATGACCGGAAACAGTTACTACAAAATTAAAGAACGGTTTTGAAAAATCGGTATTTTCTATCATACCTTCAAAAAGGTATTCATCCAATATCCAAGTCGTTGCCTCTTTATATCCGGGATATCTTTCAAGATTCAATTTGTCCATATCGTAAAAAGTGCTGTATCCAAGTGACTCATGCAAACTTTCTCGATTATAAAAATTGCCGGTATAAGAATGATAAGAATTGGCTTCGTATCCCTTATTTTTAAATAAGTTAGCCAAGGCATAAGGATAGCTGTTTAGATTGAAAGTGTAAGAAGTGGTGCCGTTGTTTATGCTTGGAAGCATTCCGGTCTGTGATATAAATTCGCTGTCTCCTGTGGCAACTTCATACAAAGGAGCGTAGTGGTTATTGAAATAATAGCTTTCGCTTTTTAATTTATACAGCGTTGGTGTAAGCTTTTCATCGATCGCGCTTTCATCAAATGACTCGCATAATATCAAAATGAGATTTTTGCCTTCAAAGACATCAGTATATTGATTGCTCTCTCTGTAGCTGTAGTTACTGGCAAAGTTGTCTATGTCCTCCATTTCTTCATCGCTTATCGAACTTTTTGGCGGCGTTGTCGTCATGAGGATATCTTTGATGTTAAATTCCAAAAGGCCAAAGCGGTCCATATACTTATAACGGTTTTGCATGACCTGATGCAGATAGTAATCTTTGTTCCAGGAATTGTCGATTTTGTAATCGCTTCTCAATACCTGCACATATCCAAAGCGGATCGATAGACCAAAAATCGCTAAAACGATGCCAACAATAAGCCGTTTCTTAAATTTGGTCTTATCGGTATCTTTTAATAAAAATACCAGTGCGGCAAGCATTATGACAACAGGTATCAAAAACAAAAGGTTCTCTACTTTAAGTCCGCTTAAAACTTCGCTTTTAACATTGTCGAGCTCGCTTGCCAAACTGAGTTTTCTGTATGAAAAGAGATTGCTAAAAAACAAATAGTGAACGTTTTGGGCAAAGCTGTAGATCGAGAAGTATAAGATCAGCAAGAATTCACTTATGATTCGCCACTTCCTTTTTAGCAATAAGATAGTGCCGATAATAACAAGTAACGTCGACAAATCAAATAGAAAAGCCTGCCCGCTAAAAACTGTCAATCCTATTTGCACTCGAAGCAAGATCTCACATAAATAAAATGATACCGTAAATAAAAAGATATCGACATAATTCTTTATCGATGGACTAATCTTAGACATACAAACACAATTATAGTGATTTTAACAGAATATTGATAAGGCTTTGTTAATATTTTCGATCTCAACAAACTTGTGATTTCCGCCATTTTCACCATCGAGAGTCCACTTAACATGATCCTCGGTTTCAAATTTTATAGTCTTCGCTTTGAAACGAGTAACGTATTTAACATTTACAGACGGATTCAACAAACCTATGAGATAGTTATAAAGCTCCAGAATATTCGGGGTCCATTCTACAAGCAAAACATCAAACAGGCCGTCATCTATTATGGCGTCGGTAAACATATTGAGATTTGCTGCTCTTTTACCAAGCATTACAAGTCCGAACATATAATCGTTTTCGTATACAGCATTTTCGGTCGTGATTTTTACATGGACCGGTTTGATATTGCCAAGGTTGCTTATTCCTTTAACGATATATGCTAAATTTCCGAATATCGCTTTGTCTTGTGAACTTGTTTCATAGGGAACATCACAAAACGCTCCAAATCCGGCGACATAATCGAAATATTCCTCATTGAATTTGCCTATATCTATAAGGCGGCTTTTACCGGCTACAATCTTGGCGGTGTTTTCAAAAAAACTTTTATTGAGATTCAAATTATAACTGAAATCATTTACGGTCCCACATGGATAGATGCCGATAGGGATCTTTTTTTCGCGACGCATCATGGCATTGCAGACTTCATGGATCGTTCCATCTCCACCGGCAACCAGCAAGATATCGCTGTCATCTGCCATATCAAGGACTTTCTCATAAGCGTCATTTATCCCCTGCGTCATGTAGACCTCCACTTTATATCCGGCTTTGTTGAGGTCGGACAAGACATCAAACAGAACGATTTTATTGCTCTTTTTTCCAGAGTTTGTATTTATAATAAACAGCACTTTATTCATCATCAAAATCATATTGGTCCAATATTTCGACCATCATTTTCAAAATCACTTCGTCATAAGTGTTATCTTCATCAAGATACGAAAGCTGATTAAGAGTGCTTAAGATATCATCTAAAAGCTGATAGATACTTCCTTTATAGACGATGCCGTATTTTGCCATCACATCAAAATGGACTTTTGAGAATATCTCTTCTATGTTCATAATACACCTAAATGTTCAAGCAATATGTTAAATCCTATAAAGATCAAAATTATGCCACCGATAAACTCCGCTTTGTTTTTAAATTTAGATCCGAAAAAGTGGCCGATAAGTATCCCGATAAAAGATATAACAAACGTTATTATACCAATGCTGCCAACTGCCAATGTTATATCGACACTTAAAAAGGCAAATGTGATTCCGACCACAAGCGCATCTATCGATGTCGCTATCCCCATGATCAAAACTTCTTTAACATTTAAAACATACTCTTGCCCTTCTTCGTCATCTTTATCAAAAGCTTCTTTTATCATGTTAAAACCGATAATACCCAAAAGGATAAAAGCTATCCAATGATCTATGGAAGTTATATATTTTTCAAACTGACTTCCAAACAAATACCCGACAAAGGGCATAAAAGCCTGAAAAAATCCAAAGCAAGCCGCTATTATGAGTCCGTCTTTTACCTTTAAAAAGGGCATCTTAAGTCCCTGGCAGATCGCAACCGCAAAAGCGTCCATCGCCAAACCGACAGCGATCATAAATACCATTCCCATTGACATAATATCAGTATAATAACCTATTAATCACTTATTTGAAACATCAATTTTTTCTTTCGATCGAAGCTTTAAAAGAAAATCCATCCGGATACCTCTCTTTTAATTTAAGGATATTTTTATGTGCTACCTCATCAAGGCTTACGTTTAAAAGATCGCTCAGGTAAGAGACATACCACAAGACATCGCCAAGCTCCTTGATAAGATACTCGCGATCTAGTTTATGCTTGTGGCCGTATACCTTTTTGATGTGGTCGATCACTTCGCCGCTTTCACCGCTAAGACCCATCGCCGCAACGATTATTCCTTTTAAATCATCGTCATATTCGGCAGCACTTCTTTTTGCTAATTTTTGATATTCTTCAAATTCCATAATTAATCTATCCTTTTAATGTCTTCAACAGATCGGATCTCGCCATCGAGATAAGAAACCATATAACTCTCACCAATAGTCATCGTACCGATTATATCTTCATTAGAATCTTCTACCAATACCTTGTAGTGATCGTCGTTTTGATCGGTGATATAAGCTTTAGTAAGACCTTCGCTTTGAAGCAGACGCAAGTCTTTTACCGTAATGACTTTTTCCAAAAGATCGTCGCTTCCTTCAACAGATATGCCGCTGTCACTTATGAATTTTCTCTTTAAGGCTTCAAGACCTTCATCGATCGAGACAGAAGCTACTTTTTGATAATCCGTCGCATCGACCATCGCGTACATCTTGATAAGTCCGGCATCATCTTTTAAAGACATCAGATAAACGGGATTGCCGCCGATATTTACCAAAAGCGGAAAGGTCGCCTGATAACCAAAGTCACTGACGTTACCTTCGGCAGAACGCATTGCCGATAATTCATCAGCTCCCGGACTTTTGATCTCATGAGCCTCATGAGTCCTTAAGTTAACGATCGCAAATCCCAAGTTGGCACTGTCACTGTTAACACTGGTAAGACCTGTATAGATCCATATATCTCCATCCTTTTCCAGATAGTTGTAGCCTTCGCTTGGCAAATAGACATCTCTTTGACCGAATACAGAATTAATGTAGCCGTCTTGTAAACTTCCGTAATTTGATAGTTCTTCCATCACTAAAGATTCCGGATAGATCCTGTCGACCCAAGATGGCGCATCCAAAGGATCATCATATTTCACCGAATCGCCGGTTATCGGATCAAACAATATGACACCACTTACTGATTTCTTTGTTTCTACGCCTTTAAAGTCATAGGTAGTACAAACATACCAAGGATGTCCGTCCTCGTCGATCTCAAAAGAGGGATTACCGAAAATCTCACCGGGATAGTCTAGCTGAAGTTTTCTTTGCAGATTCTCATTAAACATAGCTGAAGGTACATATCGCATGCCGTCAAGACCGAGATCTTCAAGTTTGACAAGTTTTGCTTCACCGGTCGTCGAATTGACCAATATGTATGCCGGTATGCCTTCGCTTCTGTTCATGAAATATTTTAAAACATCGGCATATTCCAGCGGCGTCACCCGATAGACGCTGTCCTTGTATGAGATCTGGGTATACTCATTGCTTACGGTGAATTGTGAGACCAGCTCAGGCATCTGCCCCATGACTCTGTCACCTAAGACTTCGCTCGAGTCACGATCGATGATCGCTGTCTTGGAGAAATCAACTTCATCGATCAGAGAAAAATCAGTATCCACGACATTTATCCTTGCCGCATACTCCTTCGCATTAAAAAGCGGTGAAAAGACTAACATGCTTCCAAACATCAAAACCAAGATAGTGCCTCCTGTAATAAGCGCGATCCTGGTTATCTTTTTTTGTACACTCTCACCTATGAGCAGACAATAATAAGCCAGTGAACTCAATACGACGATCGATCCGACGATAATGAACACATACACAAAAAAGCTTGACGACTTGATATTAAAAGGCGGATGAGCCAAATAAAGAAACGCCAGTACAGCTATCAACAGCACAATCGTACCGATGACAAATGTCTTGATGCTTCTCTTTCTCGCCTTAGTAAATCCGCCGCCTCTATTGAAGTCAAATCCAAAGTTAAAGTTTTTCATAGGTTTATCTCCTTGTATTGATGATACCATATCTGATTCGATCATAAACATAAATTATGTGTGCCGCTAGTGCTGTCTTTATGCTAATATATAGGGGTGATGTGGGTCGTTTTCACAACCCGCATTTTACTTTTTTTAGGAGGGAAAATGGATAAGTTTTTTAAACTGAAAGAAAACGGTACGACAGTTACTACCGAGATAGTAGCAGGTCTGACGACTTTCTTTGCGATGTCTTACATCATCGTCGTTAACCCCGGTATACTTTCGCAAGCCGGAATGGAATGGGGAGCAGTCTTTTTAGCGACGATAATCGCATCGATAATCGGTACCTTGGTAATGGGTCTTGTTGCCAACGTTCCGTATGCGCAAGCTCCCGGCATGGGTCTTAACGCATTCTTTGTCTATACCGTCTGCTTCGGCCTTGGCTTTTCTTGGCAACAGGCGCTCTCAATGGTCTTTATCTGTGGTTTGTTCAACATCTTTATTACCGTTACCAAGATAAGGAAATACATAATCAAAGCCATTCCTACGAGCTTACAAAATGCGATCGGTGGCGGTATTGGTATCTTTGTTGCTTATATCGGGCTTTTGAATGTCGGCATCATCACTTTTGACAGCGGCGTACCGGCTTTGGCCACTTTGAATATGCCGCAATTCTGGGTCTTTTTGATCGGCCTTTTATTAACTGTCATCTTAACGGTCAAGAATGTGAAGGGCGGCATCCTTATAGCAATCATCGTGACGACGATCGTCGGTATCCCCTTTGGTGTCACATCGATACAGGATACGACTTCATTCACGGAGGCTGTTGCCGCTTTACCGACGACTTTCTTAGCTATATTCAAAGAAGGCGGCATTGCCAGCTTATTTACGGATATGTCAAAATTGCCGCTGGTCTTGATCACGATATTCTCATTTTCGATCACCGATACCTTTGACACTATCGGCACTTTCATCGGTACCGGCAGAAAAAGCGGTATCTTCTCAGAAGAGGATGAAAAGATGATGACGACATCGAGCGGATTCAAATCAAGACTCGATAAAGCTCTGTTCGCTGACGCGACCGCTACAAGTATCGGTGCACTTTTCGGTACATCCAATACGACGACCTTTGTCGAGTCGGCATCAGGTATCGGTGCTGGCGGCCGCACCGGATTGACCTCGGTTGTTGTTGCGGTTTGCTTTGCACTGTCAGCCTTCTTGGCGAGCTTTATCTCCGCTGTCCCATATGCTGCAACCGCACCGGCACTTGTCATCGTCGGTGTCATGATGACATCATCTTTTAAAGAGATCGATTGGACAGATCTAAACGAAGCCGTACCATCGTTCTTTGCCGGTATCTTCATGGCTATCTGCTACAGCATTTCCTATGGTATAGCTTTTGGATTTATCGCCTATTGCGTCGTTAAGATCATAAATGGCAAGACAAAGGAGATCCATCCGATCCTTTGGGTCTGCACTTTATTGTTCATATTGAATTTCGTTCTCTTGGCACTTTTATAAAGAGGCAGATATTTAAGACCGGACCAATCTTAATATGGTTGACTCGGTCTTTTTTTATACAATCGTCTAATGTAAACAAATATTTACAGCTTTGTGAATACTTATATGTATAAAAAAGTTGACATCTAAGCTAAAGTAGAGTCAGGAGGTATACTTATGGATATCGCAAAAAAGATCGTTTGGTTAAGAAAGACAAAAGGAATGACCCAAGATGAACTGGCGGAAATTTTAAAAGTTTCCCGACAAACCATCTCCAAATGGGAAAATGGTTCAGTCATGCCGGATGCTTACAACCTGAAAGAGCTGGCTAAAGTCTTTGAGACGACGATCGATGAACTGTTGAGCGATGATCCGCCTGATGAGGCACCAAAGTCTCAAGGTGTCGTTGAAGATGTCATCGATCAGAGCGGAAAGATCATCAAGAAACATTGGCGTAAAGTCGGATACATCATCATCTATTGGGGTATTGGCGCGCTGCTTTTTGGCGTCATTGCAAGCTTAATGATTGAACCCACAATTACTGATCCTTTTACGGGACAAACGATCCCTTTTGGCGATTCCTCTGGCACAGTCGGCAAAGCATTTGATTTACTGCCCAAGGTCTTTATTTTTGTCGGAATCGCCCTGATCATCGTCGGCGCTATCTTAGCCATTAAAGATTATTTGAAAAACCATCATAAAAAATCATAAGCCAAAGCGATCGGTTTATAGAGTTAAGGAACGAACTCATCAAACAGGAATGATATACGATGCCGTTGATGATGTCCTCATCAAATTCATCAGAAAATAGAGAGTTATACTCCAACAAAAACAAATCCTCTGTTTTGAAGATACTCACTTCTATTCAGAGGATTTTTATGTATAATATTTCACAACTCACTTTTTCAAGAATGACGGACACCGGTTTATCATCTTTATACCAGAAGTTCTCGCTTGTCCTATATCCATCATAGGGTCATCGCGTACCTGATAAAGTAGCTAAAGTCATCCAAAATAAAGTCTTTGTGACCTGTATATTCGATTTTCAAATAACAAGCGAAGAGAAGATAAACTAGTCCCTTCGCCTATTTAGACAAGCACCCCTAAAATGGACACCCAAATATGCCAGATCATTCTTATTTTTCGAAAATTATATATAATCTCGTGCCTATTTAGAACCTTAAAACAGATGGTATAATACGAACATTAAAGATCGATCAAATTGGAAGTTGTATAAATTAAAATCTGTAGAATAGTGAGTAAACCATGAGTCTACCAAACTAAACTAGAGGTCGGTTGAGAGGATCAAAAAGGAGGTGATATGATGCAGGCATCAATAGAAAGGAGCCAAGAAAATATGAAGAAGAAAACACTTGGTATGATGATAGCGTCATTAAGAAAAGAAAATGGCATGACACAGTTTGAACTTGCGGAGAAAATGGGAGTGACGGATAAAGCTGTATCC
>CALUZL010000077.1 GCA_944325295.1 uncultured Erysipelotrichaceae bacterium
GCGCTGCCGTGACTAAAGCGATCGGGTTGCCTTTCCAAGCGTTAGGTGTACTGGCACTGTCAAGTCTTTCTCTAAGACAAGAGAACAGGTACAAGACTAACATAAATCCGGCCGGTACAGCGATCGAGTTGACGATCGTTTCGACGAGATTGTAACCCTGAGTGATATTGTCCTGCGTTACAAATAAGACGACGCAGTTAGTAGTGATCAAAGGCAAGTAAATGCCAAGCGCATTGTAAAGTGATGAACTGAAACGTTTAATGAACATTTCGATAAACTGGACAAAGGTCGCAATTACCAAGATAAAGGTTATGAGTTGCAGATATTCGATCTCAAACTTCACGAGTACCAAATGATACAGCGCATAGGTGATAAGTGAGGCTCCGAAAATGACAAATATGACTGCCAAACCCATACCGATCGCGTTCTTGGAGGACTTGGAGACTCCTAAAAACGGACAGATACCTAAGAATTTTGACAAGACGACGTTATTGATCAGTACCGCCGCTAAAGCCAGTGAAAACAATTCCATCATGATTATTTAGCCTCCTTCTTGCTTGAACGATTTCTCAAGATCGTGAAGATTGCGGCAAAACATGCAAAAGTCAAAAACGCACCGACACTAGCCGAGAAAAGCGAGATCGTATATGGCTTTAAAGCCTCGATCGAAAATGACCACAGTACTTGTGTCGAATTGAACGGATTGACAAATTGCAATCCGGCTGTCGTCAAGAATTCTCTGACAACTGATATGAGAAGCAGGGCAAATGTGTAACCAAGCCCCATGCCCAAACCATCGACAGCACTGGCCAAGACACCGTTTTTTGAAGCGAAAGCTTCAGCTCGGCCCAAGATGATACAGTTGACGACGATGAGCGACAAGAAGACGCCAAGTGATGTGTAAAGTTCAGGCATAAAGGCATGGACCAACATCTCGCACACCGTTACCAAAGATGCGATGATGACGATGTAAACCGGGATACGGATCTCTTCCGGGGTGATCTTGCGGATAAGCGAGATAATCACATTGGAAGCGATAAGGACCAAAGTGACACACACGCCCATACCGATCGCATTGTTCAAAGAAGTCGAGATGGCTAAGGTACTACACATACCAAGATACAAGCCAAATACCGGATTTTCTTTTATAAAACCGTTTTTAAAGTTATTCCACATATTTCCCCCTTATCCGACAAGACCACTGACGACAGCCTGAGCAGCCGCTACAGCACTTTGAACAGCCGAACTTGTGACCGTAGCACCGCTCAAAAGATCAGACGGTGTACTCAGATCTTTTCCGACAAAGAGTGACTGAATGTTCTCATCTTCAAAGACCTTTGTTCCAAAACCTTCGGTTTCTTGCTGTTGAATGACCATGAGGTTACTTATGACACCCTCGCCATCAAAACCAACTAAAGCGATGATCGGCGTAGATGAGTTATAACCCGTAGTCTCGATCTTGACGACATAGCCCTGTCCAGCTACTTCATAAGCGCCCTTGACATAGCCGGTGTCGTCGCTTACTTCTAAAGCAGTGAATTCGCCATCCGGATACATTGCCTCCAGATTTTCGATCTCACTGGCTAAAAGATTTTCCTGAATGATCGGATCGGTGATACTGTTGACATAACCAACCGCAACACCGGCGATCAAACTGATGATTCCTAAAAAGAGGACTAACTGTAAAGCTTTTTTCATGATTTAAACCCCCTTAATTAGAAGCGGCCGTCAAAGCCGCATTTACCGCAGCTACAACTGATTCGGCAGTGTATGTAGCTCCTGAAATGAGATCGGCATTATCTGCAAGACCCTTTCCCTTAAAGGAGTCAAGATAGCCCTGATCCATACATTTATCACCAAAACCGGTCGTATCGCCGAATTTTGCAAAGACGACACTGCTTACCGTACCGTCTTCACCGATCGTGACATCAAACTCATTGCGTGAATAAGTATGACCACTGGCACTGGCAATACCATCCGGATCGACAAGACCGAAGCCTCTGACAGTCACATGATAAGAACCATCGCCATTATCTGTAACTTCTGCTCGATAAGTGCTCCAATCATCACCGATAGCTGCTTCGCCGCCTTTAGTATAAGTAACTCCACCCATGAGGGCCAGTTTAGCTGCAGCCAAGGCTGACTCGGATGTATAAGTAGCGCCACTGACACAATTTACCGAACCTTCAAGACCAAGGCCGGTGAACTGGTTGATGAATATATCTTCAAGGCAGACATCGCCAAAACCGGTCGTGTCGCCAAATGTCGTGAACTCAAAATCCGTAATCGTCTGCGTTTCAGGATCGACTGTGATCGTAAACTCATTGCGTGAATAAGTATGACCGCTGGCACTGGCAATACCATCAGGATCGACAAGACCGAAGCCCTTGGCGTTTATAACGTAGGTGTTTCCGTCTTGGGATACAAGTTGTGGTGCGTATTTGCTCAAGTCATCAGCGACGTTGATCGTCTTACCTGTCGGAACATTGATCGAACGATAGGTATCTGAAGTCTCAAGCGTAGCGCTTAGAGCCGTCGTTGCCAGACATGCCACAACAAGTGTTGAGGTGACGATGGCCAGATTTTTCTTTTCGCGCAAGACTTGTTTGCCGTCAAACACTTTATCGATGACCGGTGTCAAGATATTGACAAGTAAGATCGAGAATAAGACGCCTTCCGGATAGTTGGCACAAAACCGGATCAAGACTGTCAAGAAAGCTGCGATCGCCGCAAAGACGATGCGCCCGCTGCGGGTGTTGGGGTTGGTGACCGGATCTGTCAGCATGAAGACGCCACCAAACATCACACCTCCGGTAAAGATACTGAACAGAGCATAGCTTACACCAAGCCCGTTTGTCATACCGATGATCAGCGTACTCACAAAGATGACACCGATATAAGTTACCGGCACGCGCCAATCGATGACCTCTCTTATGACAAGATAGATGCCGACAAGCAAGATCAAAAGAGCACTCGTCTCGCCGATAGCGCCGCTGTAATTACCGACAAAAAGACCTGTGATACCGCCAAAATCACTCAAGAAAGTATTGAAAGCATCACTTCCTAAAAGCCAACCGGCCGAATTGATCGTCGTCGTCGGTGTCGCTGTCGTGACTAAGTCAGCACTTACACTTCCAGCAAAAGAAGCGAAGATGATCGCTCTACCGACAGCTGCCGGATTAAAGATGTTTTGGCCAAAACCGCCAAATACGAGCTTGCCAAAAAAGATGCACAAAAACGTTGCGACAGCCAAGGCGTAAGGTTCAGTGTTCACCTGGACCATGAGCGTCAAGATAATCGCTGTGACCCATCCAAAAGAAGTCGACAGATACTCGAGCACATTTTTCTTCATAAAAAGGGCCCATACGCTCTCGGTTACAAGGGCAACTAAGACAGCCGTAACCATGAGGACTATCGCATTTGTCAAATAAGCCTGCCCCATCGTATAGGCGTTATATAGTCCAAAGGCATATACGACAAGTAAACCAAGGGTCAAATCCCACATTATTCTCTTGGTTGATAACTTTTGACGATAATGCGGAGCTGTTTTGAACTTCAATTCCATCTTCTAAACCCCCTATTTCTTCATTCTGAGGGCCATAGCTCTCTTGGCTCTGCGGATACCCTCAGTCACTTCGATCTTGGAAGGACAAATATATGTGCACATTCCACACTCAATACAATCCATCGGTCTCAATTTCTCTAAACGGTCGATGTCATTAGCTTTGAACGCATTATTGATATTTACCGGTTCAAGACCTGACGGACAGTGATCTACACACTGACCGCAACGCAGACAGTTCAACTCTTTGATTTCTTTGTATTCAAGGACTGTAACCGCATTGGTTGCCAGTCCGACACAGACTTCATCCTTCGTTACGGCACTACCCATCATCGGACCGCCGGCGATGAGTTCGACCTTGTCCTTGCTAAAACCGCCGCAAGTCGCGATAAGAGCGCTAAACGGTGTCCCTACCGGACACAGCACGTTGTGTGGCTCCTTGATGGCATCACCGGATACGGTGACCATCTTCTCAGTGATTGGCATACCGCTTTCCATAGCCTGACCGAGCATGATGGCAGTTGTCGCGTTAGACACGATACAGCCGACTTCGATCGGAAGTTTATCATAGCGTTTACCGATGAGGGCATAGAGCAATGTCCTCTCCCAACCCATCGGATATACATCCTTTACCGGACAGACACTTATCAGATCCTGATCCTTAAAGAGTTCTACGAGTTGAGGGATCATCTCTTTTTTTGTCTCTTTGATGCCGACCATACATTTTTTCGCTTTTGATGCCTTGAGCATCGCCATGACACCACGCTTGAAATCTTCTTTGTGAAGTTCGATCTCTCTGGCGTCAGCCGTGATGAAAGGCTCACACTCAACAGCGTTGATGATCAAAGTCTCGCATTTATCCGTTTGATACTTGACATATGTCGGGAAACCGGCACCACCGCAACCGACCAAACCCTTCTCTTTCATAAAGGCGATGATCGCTTCACTGTCAGCGTCAAGACTCAAGGTTGAAAGACCTTCTTCTTTTGTCATCTTGCCATCGCTTTCGATGACCAGGTGATCGACAGGTCTTAAAGCCTGACCCATTCTCTTTTCGATGCCGACGACTCTACCGGAAACCGACGCAAAGATCGGAACGTAGAAGTGATCGTTACGAGCCGCGATCTGCGTTCCGACTTTAACTAAATCATTTTCTTTGACTAACACATCGATCTTGGCATTGCCCATTGCCAGAGGTATATACACTCTTTCCTGAGGAGCAACATGTAAGATTTCGTTATGAGCGGTTAGTTCTTTTTGGCCATTCAAATGTTTTTGCATTGGCCCTATCAAAAATGACATACTTACCCTCCTTATATTTATAACTTTATTATATTAACACAAACCTGTTATAATTTCTAAGATATGAAAGAAAATATCAAAAAATCAAAGCTTTATGATCCCTATAAGATAAAGGATGAAAACCACACCAAGACCCGAGCGATCTTAAAGGCCGTAAACGCCACTTATGACCCAATCGACATAAGCCTTTTGCGCCCTTATTTTAAAGATATCGGCACTGACGCGATCATCATCCCGCCCTTATATTTCGATCATGGTCACTTCATCAGCATCGGCAAACATTTCTATGCCAATAGCGGGCTCATCATCCTCGATGAAGCTGAGGTCATCATCGGAAACGATGTCCTCATCGGTCCTAGAGTCTCGATCTATACACCAAACCATCCCCTTGACCCTACGATCCGAAAGCTCGACCTTGAGATCGCAACACCGGTAGTCATCGAAGATGGCGTTTGGATCGGTGGTGATTGTGTGATCAATCCCGGGGTCACGATCGGAAAAAACAGCGTCATCGGTGCAAACAGCACCGTCACCCATGACATACCTAGTGGTGTCATAGCATGTGGAAGCCCCTGTCGCGTCCTTCGCAAAATTGGTGCGTCCGATGAAAAATATTGGCAAGATTTATACGAAGAATATAGGAGTTTGATATGAAGATATTGTTGTGTATTTTACTTATACTGTCCCTTGGCGGCTGTAAAAAAGAAGATGAGACTTATACCCTTTTAAACAAGACGAATCTCGATTGCGGTTTTGATACCCTTTGTCGGCTTGATGCCTATGTCAAAGACGAAGCAGAATTCGATACCTACTACGAAAAAATGGTCGCTTTATTTTCTTACTATAACGATCTCTTTGACATCTACAATGACTATGAAGGCTTAAACAACCTCAAAACGATAAACGATAATGCCGGCATTGCCCCGGTCAGCGTCGATCCGCTGATCATTGAAATGATCGACTTAGCTAAAGAGCTAAACGATCTTTCCGAAGGTGCTTTCGACATTACCGATGGCGCTATCTTGAAGGTCTGGCATGAATATCGCGATCGTGGCAAGATCGAAAACAACAACGGCAACTACGGAGCGATCCCCTCCCAAGATGAACTTGATGCCAAAGAAGACCTGCACGGTTTTGAATACATTGAGATCGACCGTGAAAATAACACCGTCTTCATCAGCGATCCTGACGTCTCTTTGGATGTCGGCGGCATCGCCAAAGGTTTTGCGGCAGAAAAGGTTGCCCAAGAGCTTGAAGCCATTGGTTTAAAATACGGAAGTGTCAATGCCGGCGGCAACCAAAGGCTCATCGGCACAAAACCCGATGGCACCGGTTTTAATGTCGGCATCCAAGATCCGCGCGGAAACGGACTCATCGCTGTCGTCAATGATCAAAGCGCTGTCAGTGTCGTCACTTCGGGCGATTATCAAAACTACTACATCGGACAAGGCGATATCCGCTACGCTCACATCATCGATCCCAAGACCAATTGGCCGGCGACTTACTACTACAGTGTCTCCGTGGTCTGCAAAGACAGCGGCCTTGCCGATTGTTTGAGCACAGCCTTCTTTGTCTTAGACTATGAAGACGGCTTAGAACTCATCGAAAAAGTCAATACCCGCTACGATCAGGACATCATCGTCGTCTGGGTCAGTGAAAACCCGCTCGATGAGACGAGCATCTTATCGCCGATAAGCGAACAGAAAGAGTACGTCACCTGCAGTGCCAATTTCCAAGATAAATTGATAACCGAATAAAAAAGGTGTAAATCTCAGCTAAATCATGGGGTTTACACCTTTTTAGGCCAAAAGAAAAAGCGCCGTAGCGACTTATTTCTTATTTATGACCGCAAGCACATGCGCGATGAGCAAGCTTATACTCACCACATGACGGACATTTTACAAGTGTTGGTGCCGTCAATTTATAATGTGTTCTTCTCTTTGCCTTACGAGTCTTAGAATTTCTTCTCTGTTGAACTGCCATACTGTCTACTCCTTTTCATCATCATCAAATTTATATTCCATGAGCTTGGCAAGCCGCGGATCGATCTCATCTCTTCGAAGATCCTTGAGCATATCTTCGCTCAAGACGCGCCAGCCATCTCCAATAGGATACTCTATTTTACCGTTCTTTACAACCTTAATCGGCGCATAAGGACTGACGATTTTCAAGATAAAATCATCCAGATCGAGCTCATCGGTGAAGATGTAATTATCTTCATGGTCATCGATCTTGGCCAAATAGACCTCTTCATCGACGGCAAGCGGCACAAAGACCTCTTCCAAAGTCATGGCACAAGGACAGATCATCTCTCCTTTTAATTTGACCAGGGCGCTGATCTTGTCATCACCGAGGTCATCAAAATAGATCTCACCCCTGACATCCCTTATACCGATCAGATAAGGATCGTTTTTAGTGTCAAGACGTTCGATCGTAAACTGATAAGGTTCTTTTGAAGCCAACTTCAATATTTCACTTCTTGTCAGTTTCATAAGCTTAATCATTATAGAGATAACTTTCAAAAAAATCAATCAGATTTATTGTGATGACCGATCATTTACGTTATCATATCCTCATGAAAACCTGCGGTTTGATAGTGGAGTACAATCCTTTCCATAATGGTCATCTCTACCATTTACAAAAAGCCAAAGAGATATCTAAAGCCGATGCGCTTGTGGCGGTGATGTCCGGAAACATTGCGCAAAGAGGTGATTTTTCGATCATCAACAAGTTTGAAAAGGCTAAGATCGCATTAGATCACGGGATCGATCTCGTCGTCGAATTACCGTTTTTTTACAGTGTCCAAAGCGCCACGCTTTTTGCCAAGGGGGCGATCACCATCCTCGATCTGTTGAAAGTTGACAGTGTCTGTTTTGGATCAGAGACAAACAATATCGAAAACCTCAAGGATATCGCTTCAACACCCGTCGATCCCGATCACCTGAAAGAATCGCTGGCTTTGGGACTTTCCTATCCGAAAGCCTACAGTCTTTTAGCCAGCAGTCTTTACCCAAACGACATCCTGGCTGTCGCTTATTTAAAAGAGCTTAAAGACAAAAGTATCGAACCCCTATCGATCCAAAGGACTTCAATGTATCATGACGACAAGATCAAAGAGATAGCCAGTGCCAAAGCGATCCGCAAAGCAGTCGCGGAAGGCTATGATTATCATGCCGCTACTGATGTCGATATCGATCATCCTCTATTTTTAAAAGATATCTATGTGACTATTCGTCAAAGATTGCTGCTGTCAGATCCCAAAGATATCGCTAAGATCCATCTCGTATCCGAGGGTATTGAAAAACTGCTCATCAAAAATGCCTATCGCTTCGATAATTTCGATGATTTTATCGATAATTCGATCTCTAAGCGCTACACGCGCTCACGGATCCAGAGGATACTCATGTGGATCATGTTAGATATAAAAGAAAGTGCTTGCCCTAAATATCCTTTAAATTATGTTCGAGTCCTGGGTTTCAATGAAAAAGGCCGTCAGATCATAAAAGAAGCCAAAGAAAGAGGGGTCAATATCATAACCAACTTCAAACATATCCCCTCTGCCTATAAAGACATCGAATTCAAAGCTGCCCTTTTTTACGCCCTGTCATTTACAGATAGCGCCTATACGAATTATCTTATAAAGCGCGAACTCATGGGACCGATCATTATCTGACGGCTCTTTTCAAAAATATTCAGCTTTAAAAAAGATACGATCATGTCGTATCTTTTTAGACTCAAACTTATTTATCCATCTTCCATAAACCGTGCAGATTGCAATAGGCATAGATCTCTTTTGGTTCATGGTGACGGCAAAGCTTAACGGTCGGCTCATCATCAGGTGTAAAGTGATATACCCTTTGATGATCCTCGTATTCGACAACGAGCCACTCGATGTAGTGCTCCGGCGTCATCGGGTGTAAGGTCGAGCCGACGGTTGCAAACCTGTGCCCATCTCTTTCAACGATGACCGGTTTATGTTTTTCGGTAGCGGCTTCGGTCGTATTGGGTGTCAGTTCACTCATCGCTTCTCCACAACATACCACCGGAACATTTGAATCGGTCAGTTTCGTAATGATATTTCCGCAATGTTTACAAATATAGAATTTCATTTTATCATCCTCCATCTATAGCTTTATTTTATTCTACACTCTTTAGAGATTCAACCATTTTGACCCGCTTAAGAGAGCGCGACATGACGATCAGCACGACGATCGTAAATCCAAGGGTTATAAATACGGAGTAGACGTATGAAGGTATGGCAATATTCTCGCCGTACATGATCATATCCATATCGATTATCTGCATGACCATCTTGTGTTCAAGCTTGCCAAGCGGCATGCC
>CALUZL010000078.1 GCA_944325295.1 uncultured Erysipelotrichaceae bacterium
AGGTAAAGATGATACTTCTGAAAAAGAGATCGTCGAAGAGAAGACTGAAGAGGTTACAACAGAAGAAAATAAAGAGCCAAAAGATGAAAAGAACGAGCCTGCGTCAGAGCCAAAGGAGACGATCTCGATCGAGGATCTCATGAGAGTCAATATCGACGATAACTATTTAAAGGACACTCTTGATGAAGTCAAGGCTTACAACAAATCGATCGGTTCCATGACAGTCGATGAAGTCCCAAAGACGATCTTAAATGAGATAAGAGGTATAAACGATACCGAAGAATCCGTTGATGATGATTTGAGCAATACAGTCACCCTTGAAATCAAAAAGATCCTCTCAGAACTCGACGAGGAAGAAAGCGAAAAAGGATCCAAGCCCGAAAGTGTGGATGAGCCAAAACCTGAAGAAATAACGGCTACAGACGTAAATGAAGAACCAAAAGAAACAGATGTTACGGAAGTAAAGGCAGTCGCGGTCCAAAGCGAACCAGTGACAACGCCGGAGGTATCAAAGGAGCTTTTGGTCGCAGAAGACGAGACGTTAAAACATATCGAACCGGAAGACATCATTACATCAGACACTGACCTTGAAAATGTACGCCGCGTTGTCGACAGTTTACCAAAGGATGTCGGCGACTTGCTGCGTCGCTATTTGGAGAATACTCAAGAAGATATCTACACCGACCCAAAACAAGAAGTCAAGGAAGAGATCAAAGCCGAGGAAGTCGTCGAAAATCTCGGTCAGACCGTTGAGGTCAAAAGTGTTGCTATGATCGACGAAGAGGTTCAAAAGGTCGAAGATGAAAAAGATGACACTGACACCAAAGAGACGGCGCTGATGAATGAGACGATGCCCTTAGAGGTCACGGGTACAAGTGCCTATCAAAAGATCCAAGATGAACCGCAAGAGGAAGAGGGCGGATCGAAGATCCTCAACATCATCCTCATCGTTCTCATCGTGATCTTAGTGCTCGTATTGATCGTTGTCGCTTATTTGATCTTAGTCGCTCAGGGAATAATCCCGAGCTTGTTCTGATGCGGATCAATATTGCGATCGATGGTCCTAGTGCTGCCGGTAAAAGTTCGGTAGCGGATAAACTGGCAAAGAAACTGGGATATGTCCATCTCGATACCGGAGCGATGTATCGAATGGTCGCCTATCTTTGCCTAAAAAACGGGATCGCTACAGAAGATGAAGATGGAGCAGTAGAAGCCTTAAAAAGAGCTGATATCAGGATAAAGACCAGTGGTGATATCTATCTTGACGGAAATAAGATCAGCGATGAGCTGCGCTCAGAGACGATATCCATGAAGGCTTCTGACGTTTCCAAAAATCCTAAAGTCAGAGAAGCACTGGTGGCGATGCAACAAAGGATAGCTAAGGATAAAGGCTATATCTTGGATGGACGTGATATCGGCACCGTCGTCTTAAAGGATGCCGAGGTCAAGATATTCCTAGTCGCCGATCCCAAAGAAAGAGCTAAAAGACGCATACTTCAAAACGAGATAAAGGGAATTGAGTGTGATCATGACAAGATCTTGGAAGATATAAACAAGCGTGATTATCAAGATACTCATCGTGAAGTATCACCACTAAAAAAAGCTGATGATGCCCTGCTTATCGATACCAGTGATCTGACACTGGATGAAGTAGTCGACAAGATCTATGGCATCGTATTGGAAAAGATTAAGTAATAAAGGAGGGTTGATGAACTTATGATCGAAGGTGTAATAGCGATTGTAGGGCGGCCAAACGTTGGCAAATCGACCCTTTTTAATCGCATTTTAGAAGAGAGAAGGTCGATCGTTTTAGATACGCCCGGGGTAACTCGCGATCGGATCTATGGCGATTGCAGCTGGCTTTCGCGAAATTATCGTTTTATCGATACTGGCGGTATCCAGATCGCTGACGCACCTTTTCAAAAGGAGATCAACGCGCAAGTCGATATCGCAGTTGAACAGGCTGATGTGATCATCTTTTTGGTAAACGGCAAAGAAGGGCTGACAAACGATGACCGCTATATCGCTAAATTACTTCGTAAAGCGCAAAAACCGGTCGTTTTGGCCGTCAATAAGATCGACGATATCGCCATGATCAATGACATCTATGAGTTTTACGCTTTGGGTTTTGATGACCCGATAGCCGTAAGCGCCTCACATTCCATCGGTGTCGGTGATCTTTTAGACAGGTGTGTTGAACTGTTACCGCAAAAGAAGATCGATAACTATGAAGGAATGATCCGTTTTGCGATCATCGGTCGACCAAATGTCGGTAAGTCGAGTCTGACCAATGCCCTGGTAGGTGAAAGCAGAGTCATCGTCTCCGATGTTGAAGGAACGACCAGAGATGCCATCGACACAGTCTTTAAGTATGATGGCAAGCGCTATGTCGCCATCGATACGGCCGGAATCCGCAAAAGGGGCAAAGTCATCGAGAATATCGAAAAGTATTCTGTGCTCAGAGCTAAGAATGCGATCGATCGTGCGGATGTCGTGTTGGTGGTTATTGACGGTGAGCGTGGGATCATCGAACAGGACAAACACGTTGCCGGTCTGGCTCATGAAGCTTTAAAAGGAGTGATCATCGTCTACAACAAGTGGGATCTTGTCGATAAAGATACCCATACCATGGCCAATATCACCAAAGAGATCAGAGAACAGTTTCAGTATTTGGACTATGCACCGATAGCCTTTACCAGTGCAATCGATAAAAAAAGAGTCAATACGCTCTTGCCGCTCATCGAAGAAGTCTATGAAAATGTCAACAGAAGGATCCAGACTTCCGTATTAAACGAGGTCATCATGGATGCTCAACTTGCCAATCCACCCAAGACACACAACGGCCGTCGTTTAAAGATCTACTATGCCTCGCAGGTGGAAAGTGCACCCTGTGTCATTGCGCTTTTTGTAAATGATCCTGAGCTGTTGCATTTTTCATACCGCCGCTATATCGAAAATAAACTCAGGGAAGCTTTCGCATTTGAAGGTGTACCCATCAATATTAAGACCATCAAAAAGGAGGAACGTTAGTGATCGCTGCAATCGGGAGTGGAAGCTGGTCGACAGCTTTAAGTCAGGTACTGACAGACAATGGTCATGATGTCCTGATCTATGGCATATCTAAAGATGAAGTCGATGACATCAATCACAATCATCGCAACAGCCGTTTTTTTGACTGTGATATCGATCCAAGACTTAAGGCGACAAATAATCTCAACGATGCAAAAGATGCGGATATCATCATTTTGGGAGTGCCAGTCATGGCGCTTGAAAGTGTCTTAAAAGAGCTGTATGTGCTCTTAGATCACCCTGTGACCCTTATCAGTGTGGCCAAAGGCTTTCATCCTCAGACCAAAAGAAGACTATCTTTAGAGATCAAAGACCTCATGAAAGAAAAGGCTAAACATGTCGTCTCGCTCATCGGCCCCAGTCATGCCGAGGAAGTCATCATTCGTAAATTGACCTTAGTCAATTCAGTGTGTGAAGATGAAAAAGCGGCAATAATGGTTCAAAAACTTTTCGCCAATGAATACTTTCGTGTCTATACCAATACCGATGTCATTGGCGCCGAGATCGCTGCCGCCCTTAAGAATATCATGGCTATTGCTTCAGGGGCACTGAACGGTTTGGGACAGGGCGATAACGCTAAAGCGGCACTCATGACCCGTGGTCTGGCAGAGATCACAAGGTTTGGTTTAGCCTGTGGTGGCCGGCTTGAGACTTTCTTAGGACTTAATGGTGTCGGCGATCTGATCGTCACCTGTTCATCGCCGCACTCGCGAAACTATCAGGCTGGATTAGCGATCGGCAAAGCTGATGACGCGGCTTCTTTCCTTAAAAACAACACTAAGACCACCGAAGGTATCCAGACGGCGAAGACCACGCATGAGCTGGCAGCCGATATGGGTATCAGTATGCCGATAACCGATGAAGTCTATGCCGTTCTCTTCGAGAATAAAAAACCTTCTATTGCGATCGGCAATCTGATGAGCCGCCCGCTCAAAGCTGAAAATGAATAATTGAAAAAGGGAATTAAAAAAGCGATCATCTCATGATGACCGTTTTTTCTGGGTATCCAAACTTAATTAGGGATCTTGATTTTTAGGAATCTAAGATTATAGGTTTCATAGATCGGTAATATATGCAATTAAGGGAAGAGTGTTTAGACTCTTCCCTTTCTCCTTTATCATTGTATTTGGTAAGCTTTTTTACTGAATAACTTTACAGAAGCGATCTTGGGAGAGGTTATAGCTTCCGCAGACCTCGATCTGGCCGGTCGATAGACCCTGAGGTACACTTATCGTCATGGACGTTGAAGAAGACGATGAGTTAGCTACCGGCGTGCCATCGATCAGCACCTCAGCATAGTAGACGGCACCATCCGGAATGACGTAGCGGATACGTGGGAAGTAGAGTCGACCGTAAGCGTGGGTAACTTTACCGCTGAGGCTGGTTGCGGTAAGATCTTGCATGCCGCCTCCTGATGAGTCGCTTAAGACGTTGAAGTCGACTTGAAGAGTCGTGTCATCGATCTTGGTCGCGTTTATATCGGTCAGACTGCCAACCCGTGTCTCATACTGGATATCAGATGCAGAGCCCAAATGATAAAACTCTTTTTTAATAAGACCGGTTACCGGGGTTCCGACAGTGGGCTCAACATAAGGGTAAACACCGCGCACATGCGTTATCGAGACGACGCCATCGGGTCTTTCGAGATATCCCGGTTCGTAGTCAAAGTGCTCAACTTCACTATCGAGCAGGATGTTACCGATCTGGCCTTTGATATTGACGTTATCATCGCTGGCGGTGATGTAAGTGCCGACATCGGCACGGTCAAAACCGATCCAGATGACATTTGTGTACTGATCTGTCGAGCAGACAAGCCAGGAGTCTTTAGCACTTCCGATTGGGATCCCATACTCTTCACCGCTGTCGCCCCAATCGGTTGTACCGGTCTTGGCAAATACCGGATAATCGTCTTTGAGGATCTGCGTGTAGTTATAGAACCCGCCGTAAACGACTTCATATTCAAGTTGAGCCGCTAAGTAAGCAGCATCTTCACTGACTACCTGCTCGCCTTTAGTATCAGCGACGTATTCAGTGCCATCAGCCAAGACGATACGGCTAATGGTGTGTGGTTCGATGTAGTGGCCACCGTTGAAAAGGATGGCGTGAGCTCCGGCAAGTTCTACCGGTGAGACTTGTAGAGTATTGCCGCCTAAGGCATATTGCAGATCGAAAGTATCTTCGGCGAATTCAAAGCCGATACTTTTGAGATAATCGATACAGAATTGTTCACCCTTGGCCTCGATGACAGCTTCAAGGGTCTGGATAGCCGGTGTGTTTAGCGATCTGGCGACAGCTTCTGTCATCAACATATCGCCATCATAAGTACCGCTGGCATTGGCTATGAGATGGTCAGAGCCGTAAAGATATATCGGTCTGTCGGTCAGTGTATGGGAAGTTGCCCAACCCAACTCCTCAAAAGCCAACAGGTATTCAAATACCGGTTTTATCGTCGATCCCGGTTGGATCTTGGACATCGTCGCCCGGTTCCAGTTTAAAGAACCACTCTGATTGCGACCGCCGCCGATCGCGACGATTGCACCTGTTTGGTTGTTCATGGAAACGATGGCATTTTGGAATTCATCGCGATACCAGTCGATGTATTTGTC
>CALUZL010000079.1 GCA_944325295.1 uncultured Erysipelotrichaceae bacterium
ACCCGATATTTCTTTTAGCGTATATTGTCACTTCGCTTTCAAGATCAGCCAGATGTTTTCTCAGGTTTGAGATGTAGACCCAGACGATGCCGATATCCGCATCGCTGTCATAACCCCATACATGAAGAAAGATCGTCTCTGATGAAAGATAGATGTCTTTTTTTAAGATCAGAAGTTCCATTATCTGGTATTCGATCTTTGAAAGGATGATCGAAGCATCTTTGCACCGCAATTCAAACTTGCGCGTATCTAGTTTCAGGTCTTTGTAGTCAAGAGTATCACCGACATATTCTTCCCGCCTTCTAAGCATTGCCCTGATCCGTGCTAAAAGTTCAGCCATCGCAAAGGGTTTAGCCAAATAATCGTCTGCACCAAGGTCAAGACCCGTAACTCTGTCTGTGACTTCACCTTTAGCGCTCAAAAGTAAGACCGGGGTCGCTATCCCTTTTTTTCGAAGTTTTTCTAAAACCTTTAACCCATCGATACCGGGCATCATGATGTCAAGGATCATCCCGTCATATTCACAATCCATTGCCATTGCGAGCGCGTCTTCGCCATTATCGACCACATCGACGATGTAGTTGTTGTATCGCAAAACATCGCTCACGGCTTCAGCCATGTATTTTTCGTCTTCTGCATACAGTAATTTCATATTTATTATTATAATCTTTTACTTTAAAATAAACTTAAAGATGTGAAAAAGGAGGTAATAAAATGGAAGTAAAAGAATTTCTTAAAGATTTATATGTGATCGATAACGGACATGTGCGATGCTTTTTGATCGTCGGCAAAGAAAATGCTTTACTAATCGATACGCTGTTCAAACAGGATGACGTCTTTAGCGAAGTCAAAAAGCTGACCGATAATCCGGTGACCGTTGTTTTGACACATGGCGATGGCGATCATTTTGGCGGTGTTGCCCCATTTAAAGAATGTTACCTGCACCATAACGATTTTGACCTCGTCAAAGAGGATGTGCTGAAACACGCCGTAAAAGAGAACGATACCTTTGATGTCGGTGACTATCATTTCCAGGTTATTGAGATACCTGGACATACAAACGGCAGTATCGCTCTTTTCGATAAAGAAAAAGGCCTTTTGATATCGGGAGACAGTCTACAAAAAGAAGGACCGATATTCATGTTTGGCGAACATCGCGATCTCGACAAATACATCGAAAGCCACAAGAAGTTATTGGCTATGAAAGATGAGATCAAGACAGTCTTACCAAGCCATCACGAATATCCGATCGATAACAGTTACATCGAAAAAAACCTTCTGGATGCGATCGATCTCAAAGACGGTAAACTCGAAGGCGTCAAAACGACCGATCGTCCTTGTCTGACCTATACCGGCAAAAACGGTACATCATTCTATTTCAACTGATAAAACTCCCCCACGGGAGTTTTATTTTACGTATCGAGGCGACAAGCGAGGTTGAATACTTATCGCGATCAAGACTATTATATTATTTGCGGTGGTCTTGTGTTTGTCACCATTTAAGGATTTACCTCTTATGTCAAACTTGAATCGGCAGATCTTGACAAGACCGCTCTTTTTAATGAAACTACCGTCTCGACGTGTGTCGTGTGCGGGAACATATCGAAACCTCTGAGCGATTCAAGTGTGTAGCCAAGGTTTTTAAAGCGGTCTAAATCACGGGCCAGTGTTGATGGATTGCATGAAACATAGACGACTTTCTCAACACCGCTTTGGGCTATATCTTTGATCAGAGCCTGGTTTAAGCCTTTGCGAGGCGGATCGACGACTACGACATCGACGTCTTTCAAATAGGTGACCATCGATCTTGAGGCATCGTCATGATAGAACTTGACATTGTCGATCTTGTTTAGCTGAGCGTTGTCTAAGGCATTGGCATGAGCTGCGGCAACGACTTCAACACCGATGACCTCTTTGGCATAACGTGCTAAAAATAAAGCGATCGTTCCAATCCCGGAATAGAGATCGAGGATTTTCGTATTTTTACTGACTTCAGATACTTTGACTACTTCCTTATAAAGATTGACCGTTTGTAAGGGATTGGTTTGATAAAACGACTTGAGCGATATCTTGAATTTAAGACCATCCAACTCATCGATGATATATGAAGAGCCGTACATAACGATCTCTTTGTCGCCTAAGATAACGTTGTCATCTCGAGTGTTGACATTGACGATCAGCGACATCACCTCAGGAAATTCTTTAACGATGTCACTCACCAGTGTATCAAGTCCACTGAAGTCTTCAACATTCAAGATAAGACCGATCATGATCTCGCCGCTTGTGAAACCCTCTTTGATCAGGATATGTCGAAAATAACGATCGGTACCGTCTTTGATGATCTTTCTTTTGATAAAACCGATGATCGCGTTGGCTTTTTCACTTTGGATAAGACAATCGGTATATTCAACGATGTCATGACTGTTTACACGATAAAAACCGACTTTATGATCTCTTATGGGAACTTGGACCTTATTGCGATAGCGATCCTGCAGGGGTGATGGTACTACAGGCGGGATGTCATAATCGATGCCGCCGATGTTTGCCAGGGTTTCTTTTAGCCACTTTTGTTTCAGCAAAAGTTGATATTCATAGGCGATATGGCGCAAATCACAACCGCCGCATTTGTAGGCGATGGGACAAGCTTCCTTTGTGCGAAAAGGACTGACTTTGGTCAGCCTATCGATTATTGCATAAGCCAGATTCTTTTTATGAGCGATGATCTTGATATAACCCTCTTCATCGATGATCATGCCTTTGGTAAATATGACTAAACCGTCAACCTTACACACACCATAAGCTTCAACGGTCATATCGATACAGCGAGCGAACAAAATGTCATTTTTCATAGGTCTATTATAACGATAAATGCTAAAATAAAGCTAGAGGGGGGTATCTATATGAACCGCATAATAACCATTAGTCGACAATTTGGAAGCGGCGGCCGTGAATTCGGAAGACGTCTGGCCCAAGAACTCGGTTTTGAATACTACGATAAGCAAATAATCAGCGAGATCGCTAAAAAGACTTCGATGTCCGAGGAATACATCCAAGAAGTGATCGAAAGAAAACCGCACAGTCTCTATCCGATTTCTTTTGGCCATACTTTTATCTATATCGATAATTACTATCCTGTCCATCAGGCTAACGATATCTACATTGAACAAAACCGCATAATCAAAGAAATGGCCGAAAAATCCGATTGCGTGATCATCGGTCGTTGTGCCGACTATATCCTTAAAGATTACGATCCTTTCCGGATCTTTGTCTACGCCGATATTCAGGCAAGACTCAATCGTTGCAAGCAAAGAGCTCCTGAGGACGAAAACCTGACGGATAAAGAGTTAGTAAAAAAGATCAACAAGATCGATAAAGGCCGCAGTCAATACTATGAATACTATACCGGTTTGAATTGGGGCGACATGAATAATTACGACCTTTGTCTCAATACTTCTAAAGGAAATATAAAAGAATTGGTAAAGATAACAGCGAGGTTATTCAAGTAACATGCGGATCGGTTTTATTGTAAGCAGAGTCGTCCACATGGATTATCGCTCCCTTTTTACGACAGCCAACGAGATCCACAAACTCAATGGCAAAAACCGGCTTTCGATCCTCGCTGATATCGTAAGCTGTGGCATGAAGTATGAAGCCGGATACATGGACTATCTGATCTTCAGGATGGATATGTTAAATGAGCGTCAAAGAGCGACCTATATCACCCGCGGGAAAAACAACTATTTTGTCAGGACATTGAACAAGAAAGAAGATTGGCACCTTTTGGAAGACAAGGCTGAATTTTATAAGCTCTTCAGCGACTACATCAAAAGGGACTGGCTCGATCTTGAGTCATGTTCAAAAGACGACTTCTTAAGATTCTGTCAAACTCACGATGTCCTGATCGCCAAGCCCAAAGACGGGATCCATGGCCACTTAGTTGAAAAAGTCATCACCAAAGATAAGGATCCGCAAAAATTGTACGACTATTTTTGCAATAACAAACAATACCTGATCGAAGAGGTCATATCTCAACACCCAAAGATCAGTGCAATCTATCCAAAAGCAGTAAACAGTCTTCGCATCGTTACCATAAAACATGACGAGCATATGAGCTATGTTTACGGTTGTATGCGGATCGGGAATCATGGAAACAGCGTCGACAACTTGAATCATGGCGGGATGGCGGTGATCATCGACATGGACAAAGGCGAGCTCAAAGGTGTCGGTGCCGATCGGGAACTAAAGGAGTATCAGATCCACCCTGAGACCGGTTTTGTACTTGCCGGCTTTAAGATACCGTATTTCAAAGAAGCACTGGACATGGTAAAAGAAGCGTCAAAGCTGATACCGAATATAAATTATGTCGGGTGGGATGTCGCCATTAGTGAAAAAGGTCCGCTTCTAATCGAAGCGAACCAATATCCGGGCCATGATATCTATCAATTGCCGCCACATATGAAACCGGACTACATCGGCTTGTATCCCCGTTTCATGGAAGCTTTAAAGAAATGAGTTCCTCGATGAGGAACTCGTTTTATTCGATCACATTTTGCGAAGATGGTGTCGGTGTCGGTAGCGTTTCGCCACGAAGTTCACTGGCCAGTTCACTGTCAAGCGGCTCGGAAACGATCTGTACATCGAGATCTTCCATCATGGCATTTTTGGTGCCGAGACAATAGATCATATCTTCACTTTCGGTGTCGATGAAATTGTATACATTGATCGCAAGATCGTACATCTTCTTATCGTCTGTGGAAGTAAAGTACGTAGAAACAGGCAAGATATCATCGACAACTTCATATACTTCGTTAACAAGACTTTGCGCATCCTCCAAGCTTATAGAATCGACCGTATCGACATTGACACGCAACTGACCGCTTATCAAAGTACAGTCGACGGCTTCGACACCGGTCAGATTCATGGTCGTATCACTTATCTCGCTTATCGCACTATCACTTATTGCCGGATCGAGATCGCCTTTATAGCGGTCGCCAAAGACCGGTGTCCCCGTCTGCAACGCTGCGTGCAACAAGATGCCGCAAAAGATGATACAAGGTATAATGATTATGCAAAGACCGACGATCAAAACGATCGCGCTTTTAGACAATTTTCTTTTCTTTTTTACACTAACTGTTTTATTTGCCATAACGTTATTCTATCACAATCACTATAACTTAGCGAGTTTATCTTTGAGAAGATCACTTGCCATCTGGGGATTGGCTTGACCTTTCGATCGCTTCATGACTTGACCGACCAGATAACCCAAGGCGCGGTCCTTACCGTTTTTATAGTCATGTATCGATTCCGGATTGTCAGTCAGTACTTCTTCAACGATCTTTTCGATGATCGAAGTATCCGATACCTGACGCAGACCTTTTTCTTTGACGATCTCTTCCGGGTCGCTGCCGTCAAGCATCAAATTCAAAACTTCTTTGCCCTGTTTTGATGATATGACTTTTTCTTCCAATAAAGCCGCCAACTTAGCCAACATATTCGGTCTTACCTCAGTTTCAGCAATACTCTCATTGCGCTTTGCAAGTAAGCCTTGAAGTTCGCTTAAAAGTAAGTTGCAGCAAGTCTTTGGATACTTGCCGGACTTCATCATCTCATCGTAGTACAGAGCCAGATCCTTGTTTTGAATGAGCTGTCCGGCATCGTAATCACTGAGCTTGAATTCATCTTTATAACGTGCCTCTTTTACATCGGGCAATTCCGGCATAGCCTCAGTGATCTCTCTAATATCTTCTGCACTCAAGAGTATCGGAAAGATATTCGGTTCCGGGAAATACTTGTAGTCGACGCTTCCCTCCTTTTTGCGCATCGAGACGGTCGTCATCGTCTTTTCATCAAAACGGCGCGTCTCTTGCGCGAT
This sequence comes from uncultured Erysipelotrichaceae bacterium, assembly GCA_944325295.1. Lineage (GTDB taxonomy): Bacteria > Bacillota_I > Bacilli_A > Erysipelotrichales > Erysipelotrichaceae > JAHHTG01. Next base: position 5,873 of record CALUZL010000079.1, read on the forward strand.
CTTTTCACCGCTTTCAAGCGCTTTGGTCTGTCTTTCGATTTCGTATTCGATAGCCTCTTTGATGTTGGCGATCGAGTTCAAATTCTTGATCTCAACTTTCGTACCAAAGACGTCGCTCCCCTTTTCTTTTAAGGAGATGTTGATGTCACAACGCATCGATCCCTCTTCCATCCTGGCATCAGAGACGTCAAGATAGGTCAGTGTCTGTCTTAATTTCTCGACATATAAGGCTGCTTCCTTCCCGGATGTGATATCAGGTTCGGAAACGATCTCGACAAGCGGGACACCGGCACGGTTGAAATCGATAAGTGTCTCATCGTAGAGATGGAATTGTTTAGCTGTATCTTCTTCCATGTGGATCCGGTTAATCCTGATCGTCTGTTTAGTGCCTTCATCATCGACTGTGACATGACCGTCTTTACCGATCGGATGAAACTGTTGGGTTATCTGATAACCTTTGGGCAGATCGGAATAGTAATAATTTTTGCGGTCAAATTTAATGAGCGGGTCGATCTTAAGGTTTAAAGCGGTACACAATTCTACAGCTTTTTTTACAGCTTCGCGGTTTACACAGGGCAAAACTCCCGGATGTGCTAAATCGACCTCATTTGTGCAGGTATTGGCTTCCGCCTTGAAATGGTATGGCGCTCCCGAAAACATCTTGGTATGCGTATTGAGCTCGGCATGGATCTCGATTCCGACAACGACATCATATTTCATCTCAGAGCACCTCCTTTGTCAGATCTTTAAGACCGCTTATCTCTTCGATCGCTTTTCCGATTGTAAACATACCCGTTTCATCAAAGGCGTTGCAGGTAATATTTACACCAAAAGGCATTCCCTCTTTTTGACCCAATGGTAAAGTCATAGACGGAAGTCCGGCGAAATTGCCGATGACCATATGGTTTTCCACCACTAAGTATTCATCGTTTAACTCATCGGTCGATGGCGAATCGATAAGCGGAGCGATACTGCCTGAAGCCGGAGCGATCAGGACATCGGCCGTCTTTAATTTATTAAGGACTTCATCGCAGATGAGTCTTCTGACTTTTTGTGCTTTTCTTAAAAGTCGATCCTGGTTTTCTTCAAAAAGTGAATACGATCCGATTACAAAGCGCTTCTTGATAAAACTTGAAAAACCGCGAGTGCGCGTATTGATCATGACCTCTTCCATACTGTCGCCATCAATGCGGTGGCCAAAGCGAATACCGTCAAGGTTAGAATGATTAGCCGTCGCCTCAGCATTGGCGATGATAAAATAAGTCGGGAAGAGACATTTCATGAGATCATCTCTAAAATGAACCGTTTCAATGATAGCGCCCTTACTTTTAAGGCCTGCAATTAATTTTTCAAAGGCACTTAAGATATCGTCATCTTTGATCGCTTTCAGCACATTGTCAAAGATCAAAATACGCTTACCCTCGATATCCGCATTCAAAAGTTTACTGTACTGTGGTACCGGAATTGACGATGAGGTCATGTCAAGATCATCACGACCGGCCAAAACTTCAAGAGCCAAAGCGGCATCGGCGACATTGGTCGTAAAGTAGCCGACATGGTCAAGTGATGAAGCATAGGGAATGATCCCATAGCGGGAGATGCGGCCATAACTGGGTTTAACACCGACAACTCCGCAATACGAAGCCGGTTTTCTTACCGAATCACCGGTATCCGACCCGATAGCTAAAGGAACAGCTCCGCAAGCGACAAGAGCAGCACTGCCTCCGGATGAACCGCCGGTTATGCGCTTGGGATCATAAGGATTAAGGCAGGGACCGATGTTTGCGGTTCGATTTGTCCCACCCATTGCCAGTTCATCCATCGAGCTTTTAGATACAAAGACGGCACCGGCATCGGCGAGCTTCTTGACGATCGTAGCATCGTATATCGGGATGTAATCGTCAAGGATATTGCTGGCGGCAGTAGTTCTTATGCCTTTTGTCGATATATTGTCTTTGAGAGCTACCGGTATCCCTGCGAGTTTACCATCTCTTCTCACACCGTCATCTTCGATAAAAGTTATTGAAGCATTGAGGATGGCTTGTACCTCTTTGACTTTCTTAAAAGAGGCGTCAGCTCTTTTAGCTATATCGAGCCTCATCAATTCACTGATATTCATTATTTCACCACCTTCGGGACAACGATGTGCCCTTCTTTGACTTTAGAAGCGTTTTTTAAGGCTTCATCCTGACTTATGACATGATCGCCAATATCTTCTCTGAGATAAGACGTCTTGAC
>CALUZL010000080.1 GCA_944325295.1 uncultured Erysipelotrichaceae bacterium
CAACTGATGAAGAAGCTGTGAAACTCATCGATGAAAAGTTTGGCGAAGGCAAAGCAGTTCGTTTAGCACCATTATTCAAGGAAGTATTCCCGGATCTTAAGCTTGTAGATCTTTTGAACTATTTCTACTTTGGAATCAGAAAAGAGACTAAGAGATTTATTAACAAACGTATTGAAGATGGCTGTAGCGCCCCAACCTACAACTATATGTTTGCCCCGCTTACCAAGATCAATGAGCACAGTACCCCGGTACACAGCTATGAGATTCCTTTCTTCTTCCATAATACCAGTATCATTCCTTCGAATAATCTTATGAACGAAGACGATACGGAAATAGTGGAATTACAATGTACCGGAAGACTTGCCAATTTTGCCAGATATGGTAAACCGCAATTACCGGGCCAAGTATTATGGCCAGAATGCAGCAAAGATCATATTCGCACCCTCATAATAGATGGTGATACCAGAGTCATCGATAATTACGATGACGAGATCGTCAAGATCATTGAAGAGGGTGAGGGTGATAAGACTGACTATGAAACGATGTTAAGTGAAGTCGTCAAGGGCAATAATAAGACGGACGACGAATCGTTTTATAAAGAAAAATAGAATATTAAGATTAGCCGAAAACAAATAATTCATTTTCCTTTAGGTTAGCTCATCGAAAGATGAGCTATTCCTATTTTTTAAACAGTTATAATTTTATATAATATAGAAGATGACCAGATTAGAGGAAGCTTTGAGACTTGTTGATAGTCTTAAGGGAAACGAGAGTTTAGAAGAGATAAAAGAGACATTAAAGAAGGCTTACAGTATCAGTGATGATTGTCTTGATGCGATCACTCTTCTTTCAAGATTTGAAAATAATATATATAAAAGAGAAGAATTGCTTATAAATGCCTATAGGAAAGCCGAATCAAAGGGACATGATTTTAAAAATGATGATATCTTTACAAGGCAATACATGCGTCTTTTAGATGAGATCGTTATGTTTTATATGGATATCGGAAAATTGCCTTTAGCTTTAAAATATGCGCAGTTGATCAAAGATCTGAAGGGCAATATCTTTGAAATCAATGATGTTCTGTATGGCCTTTATGCGTATTTTGACAAGAAGATAGATCTTGAAGTTACAGGCTTTAAAAAAGATCTGGTAGATATGTTATATGCCTATGAGCGAAGTGATTATTTAAAGGCTAAAGAAGCTTACGATCGCCTCGTGGGGCAAGTGCCGGGGATCAAGACGGTTGCTTACGGTGATGAAAGTGTGACCGAAGAAAACAAGAAAGCTTCTTCTCTTTTAAGAGAGTACGCTTACTACATCAATCGCATGAGCGGTGTTATCGATTTTATGAAAGAGGGAAAGATATGATCCGCGCTGTCTTGTTTGATATGGACGGTACTTTAGTCGATAGTGAGCGCTATTATTGCGATGGTACGTATCGCTGGATGCAAAGAGTCGGCTATACCGGTAAAAAAGAAGCTGTCTATGCGATCATCGGGACGACGATGGAAGAGACTTACGCGATCATTCATAGGTTGTTAGACGGTAAATATACGCTTGCAGAGATCGAAGAATTAAACCATGACTATTTCTATCTTGAAGATCCTATCGATTATCGAAAGTACTTGTTTCCCGAGGTGAGCGAGGTCTTAAAACTGCTAAAGGAAAAGGGCTATGGGTTAGCCCTGTGTTCGGCAAGCAGTATGAAAGATATCGAAAAGTTTATATGCACTTGCGGGTTTTCAAAGATGTTTGATGTCGTTTTGAGTGCGGATGACACAAAGCCTAAACCCGATCCGGAGATCTATGAAAGGGCTATGGCGGCTTTGAAAGTTGGGCGCAATGAATGTGTAGTCGTTGAAGATTCGCCCTATGGTATTGAAAGTGGGAAACGTCTGGGGGCATTTACGATCGCCAGACGCAATGAGCACCTTTTAAAGAGCAAGCAGGAAGGTGCAGATATGATCATAAATGATCTTAATGATTTAGTTAGATATTTGGGAGTTTGATTATGGCAGATGACACAATTGTAATTAATGGCGGCAAGAAACTTGAAGGTACCGTCAAGATCAGCGGTTCAAAGAATGCGACCGTTGCACTGATTCCGGCTACGGTTCTGGCTGGTGATGTCGTGACGATCTTTGATGTCCCCAATATTTCGGATGTCAAGGCGCTGACGACTTTGCTTGAGGAATTGAATGTAAAAGTCACAAAAAAAGATGATCACATCATTATCGACCCGCGGGCGATCAAAAATGTCACCTTAGATCATGAAGCTGTAAGTAAGCTCAGAGCTTCTTACTATTTCATGGGGGCTTTGCTCGGTCGCTATAAAAAGGTCAAGATCAAGATGAGTGGTGGTTGCAATCTCGGCCCCCGACCGATCGATCTGCACTTAAAGGGTTTTGAAGCTTTGGGCGCGCATATCGATTATGATGACGGATATTATATGCTTGAAGCTGAAGAGCTTATCGGTACCAGTATCTATCTCGATATCGCTTCGGTAGGTGCTACGATCAACATCATGATGGCAGCGGTATTTGCTAATGGTCGAACGACGATCGAAAATGCTGCAAAAGAGCCGGAGATCATCGATGTCTCTAGCATGCTAAACAAGATGGGCGCCAAGATAAGAGGCGCCGGTACAAGTGAGATCACGATCGATGGCGTTGAAAGCTTGGGCGGATGCTATCACGAGATAATCCCGGACCGTATTGAGACCGGGACCTACATCATCTTGGCGGCAGCCTGCGCTAAACACTGCAAGGTCGAAAACGTCATCCCCCAACACATCGAATCCCTGCTTTTAAAGCTTGAAGAGATGGGCGTTAAGATGAAAGTCGGCGTCGATACCGTCGAGATCTTTGAAAGTGATAACCTAAAGCCAGTCGAGATCAAGACTTTGCCTTACCCCGGCTTTGCAACTGACTTGCAACAACCGCTGACGGCTCTTTTAACGCAAGCTGTCGGCATCTCTAAAGTCCATGAGACGATATACC
>CALUZL010000081.1 GCA_944325295.1 uncultured Erysipelotrichaceae bacterium
GGAAATCACCCTCTTCGACCATTTGCGGAACAGTCTCAAAGCCGAAAAACGGAGTGATGAGCATGGCCATGCCGATGATCCAGGAGGGGATCCCGAATTGTGAATTGATCTGGGAGTAGAAGAAGTCTTTGAAATTGTCAAAGCTCCAAACACCCGAGAACATAAAGGCAATCGTCGCAACGATACAACCGGCGATCGCAAAGATCAGCATGTAAAGTTGGATCTTACCGGCTACTTCAACATTTTGTAAGCTTAAAAGGCAATAACCGACAAGCGATACCAAAGCGACGATCTCGACGACCATGAAGGAACTTTCGACGCCGACAACATGGAATAACCAAGTCACGATAGCCATTACGGCTGAAGGGGGAACAGCGATCCAAGCGGCCATGATGAGCCATGAAGTAAAGAAACCGACATGTTTATTGATGCCTACGGTATTGTAGATGAGTTCCCCGCCGACATGCGGAAACATCGGGGCCAGTTCACAATAGACCATGGCGATCGGTAGGATCAGCAAAGTCATAAGGCCAAAAGCCAAGAATGTTCCGGCACCGCAATACTCATAAAAGATCGAGTCCCAATAACCGATAAAGGTAAAGATCGCACCGGCGGCGATCGCATAGACATAGATCAGCCGCAGGCTCTTTTTAAGACCTTTTGGTTCTTCTTTTTTCTCTGACATCAGAACCTCTTTGTGCCGTCAGGAGTTTCGATCTCGACCGGATGTTTTTTCCAGTGGACCAAGACCATCCACAACCATAAGGCAACGCCCACGCCAAGATAGCAGGCAAAGCAGATCCAAGAATCGATGCCCTGACCTAAAGTACAGAAGAAGGCGATAGCGCAAGCGATCAGACAAGCCAAGATCCTAAAGGCATCGCCACCCTTGACCGTGTTTTCACTTTTCCAATTCGGATAGCGATGATGGATACAAATGGCACTGATCATCGTAAGCGCATAAGCACATGCACAACCAAACGACATCAAATTGAAGAAAGCGCTCATGAAATCAGAAGAGTTCTGTAAGATGATGAAAACTAAAGAAAGTCCGAGCAAGAAGATATTCGGCAGTAAAGGCTGTTGATGCTTATTGACCTTTGCGAATACCTTTGGCAAGAAGTTCTTATTTGCCATCGAATAAAGCATTCTGACCGTTGACATCCAAAACCCCAAAAGGGAAGCACCCATACCCAGCAAGCATGAAAGCACACCGACGACAAGCGGCCAGAAGGTCCAACCGAGAACGTTTTGCATCGTCGAGATCGTCAAGAAACCGTCTTGAGCATAGTCGACGAATACACCGTTTAGACCGTCAAGACCGGCGACGCAGAAGTAATAGAACACATAGATTGCACCACAAGTAAGGATGGAGCCACAGATCGCTTTCTTTGAATTCTTGATCGGGAAATAACCCTCTTCGACCATTTGCGGAACAGTCTCAAAGCCGAAATACGGCGTTATCAATAAGGCCATACCGATGATCCAGCCCGGGATACCGTTAACGGAATCAAGGGTCGTTGAGAAGATATTACCGAAGTTATCAAGACTCCAATGGCCCGAGAATAACAGGATGAAACCGGTAAGGACCGTGACCGTGATATTGCAAAACAACATTACCGCTTGGGCTTTGACCAAAAACTGAACATTCTGAATACTCATAAGGAAGTATAAGAACAACAGTAAGCCGGCGCAGATAACGATCACCATCGTGCTCAAGTTGAGCATAAACGTCTTATTGACCCAGGTCATGATCGCCATGACGACTGCCGGTGGGACAGAGATCCAGGCGGCCATGATAAGCCATGAAGCCAAGAAACCGACATGCTTGTTGATACCTACGGTATTGTAGATAAGTTCACCACCACCTGTGTGGAACAGGGAAGCAAGTTCACTGTAGACTAAAGCTACCGGCAGGATCGCTACCGTCATAAGGGCGAAGGCCAAAAAAGTGCCTGAACCGCAATAACCGTAGAATACCGAATCCCAGTAGTTTACGAAAGTGAAGATAGATCCCGTTGCGACTGTGTAGACAAAAATCAATTTCAGACTTTTGTTCAAACCGCTTGTTTTCTTTTCTTTTTCACTCATATTCATTCCCTTTCTTTGAATATAATTCGGAAGCTGATTTCCTTCCGTGCATGATTTTAGTCCTATCGGATACGTATTTCAAGCAAAAAGTGCATAATTTCACATTCACAAGTTAAGATATCGCTTACAATTATAAAAAAATTTTTTAACTTTAAACTTACCGAAAGATGAGTATAATGTATTGGTCACAGAATTGTGTTGATTTTGTGAAAAAAGAGAGGTATTAACGATGGGAATGTTAGAGATCAGAGATGCCCTGAGTATGATCAACTTTGTACTTGTCGTGTTTATGACACTGTTCTTTGCCTATCAGACTTTATATATCATTATAGGTTTCATTCAAAAGAAGATCGAAAAGGGAAATCGTATAGAAGTGCCCAAGTTGCGCTATGCCTGCATTACCAGTGCCCGCAACGAGGAGAATGTCATCGGTCAATTAATAGCGTCCTTAAAGGGTCAGGATTACCCAAAGGAGCTCATCGATATCTACGTCATAGCTGATAACTGCACCGACAATACGGCTAAGGTCGCAAAAGAGGCCGGAGCTTATGTGATCGTCAGAAATGATCAGGTAAACAAGGGCAAGGGTTATGCCCTAGACTATTTCTTTAAGAAGGTCAAACAGCATGTCGGCAATGATTACTATGCGGGCTATTTTGTTTTTGACAGTGACAATATCGTCGATAAAGATTTTGTAAAAGAGATGAACATCACTTATAATACCAAACATTATGAGGCGATGACCTCTTATCGTAACTCCAAAAACTACGAGGCCAATTGGATCAGTGCCGCTAATTCACTGTACTTTTTAAAGGAAGCACGGTTTTTGAACTACCCGCGCAGTATCTTGAAGACTAATTGTGCGATATCGGGAACCGGGTTTTTCGTCTCCCAAAAAGTCATCGATCAAAATAATGGTTGGCCTTTCCACTTGCTTACGGAAGACATCGAGTTTTCGGTGAGTTGTGCAACTAAGGGCATAAAGATCGGCTATTGTGATCGGGCGATGGTCTATGATGAACAACCGACGTCGTTTGAACAATCTTGGACACAACGGCTTCGTTGGTCAAAAGGCTTCTATCAGATAAATGCCAAGTACACTTTAGGGCTTTTAAAGGGGATCTTTAAAGGACGTAGTTTTGCCTGCTACGATCTTTTAGCTTCGACGGCACCGACGATGTTACTGCAGGTCACAGTTTTGCTTTTGAATGTCTTTGTGCTTTTGTATTGCCAGACGAAATATGATACGTACTTCGTCGTCCAGACTAAGATGATCGCCAGCGAATTTATCATCAGTGCCATCATAAATTACTACCTGCTTTCATTTTTTACAGGTTTGGCTACGCTTGTAAGTGAATGGTCGATGATAAAGACTAAGCCGATCGTCAAGATCAAATATCTTTTCACTTTCCCGATATTTGTCATGAGCTATGTACCTATCGGCCTTGTCGCTCTGTTTAAAAAGGTCGAGTGGAAACAGATCAAGCATTTTGCCACTGACAACAAGATCTTACTTGATAAATAAACAGTCCGCAGGGCTGTTTTTTTAAAGCAGAGCTTGGGTTATTGATGTAAAATAGCACCATGGAGGAAGATTCATGTATACAGAAAAAATAAAAGCCGATCTTTTAAAAAAGGATCCTGATCAAAAAGAGTTCTTGCAGGCAGCTTTTGAGATAATAGACAGTCTTGACCCGGTTTTTAAAAGACATCCCGAATACGAAAAGGCGGATCTCTTATCTCGTTTGACTGAACCTGAAAGAGTGATAATGTTTAGAGTACCGTGGGTAGATGACAATGGGAAAGTCAGAGTCAACCGTGCTTATCGCGTTGAATTCAACAGTGCGATCGGACCCTTTAAAGGTGGTTTGCGCTTTTCGCCGTCGGTCAATCTCAGCGTGATCAAGTTTCTTGGTTTTGAACAGATCTTCAAGAACGCTCTCACCGGTCTACCGATGGGTGGCGGTAAGGGCGGAAGCGATTTTGACCCTCATGGCAAAAGTGATATGGAAGTGATGCGGTTTTGTCAGAGCTTTATGAGTGAACTCTATCGGCATATCGGTCCTTTTACGGATGTCCCGGCTGGTGATATCGGTGTCGGCGCTCGGGAGATCGGCTACCTTTTTGGCCAGTATAAAAAGATCACTAATGAGCATTCCTGGGCTCTGACCGGCAAAGGGGTTGCCTATGGTGGCTCACTTGGGCGAAAAGAAGCGACCGGATATGGTCTTTTGTACTTTTTACAGGCGATGTTAAAAGATCATGGGTTAGATCTTGCGGGCAAAAGTGCCGTTATATCCGGAAGCGGCAACGTGGCGATATATGCTGCTCAAAAAGCCAAAGAGCTCGGTTTAAAGGTCATTGCCATGAGCGACTCGGGTGGTTATATAAAAGATGAAAACGGTATCGATGTCGAAACAGTGAAGATGATCAAAGAGGTCAAAAGAGGCCGAATCAGCGAATATGTGACCCATCATCCTGAAGCTGAATATCAAAAGGATCCAAGAGGTATTTGGCAGGTAGTTTGCGATATCGCACTTCCGTGTGCTACGCAAAATGAGCTCGCTGAAGCCGATGCCAAAGAATTGATCGCAAATGGTGTTATCGCCGTTTGTGAAGGTGCTAATATGCCCTGTACGCCCGATGCACAACGATTATTGCTTGAAAACGGCATCTTATACGGTCCGGGCAAAGCTGCAAATGCCGGCGGTGTCGCCGTATCTGGTCTTGAGATGTCGCAAAATTCCCTGCGCCTTTGTTGGACCTTTGAAGAGGTCGATTCGCGTTTAAAGGAAATAATGGAAAACATATATGCCACCACAGCTAAGGTCGCCAAGGATTATGGTCATAAAGGCGATCTGATCGTCGGTTCCAATATAGCCGGCTTTTTGAAAGTTGCTGAGGCGATGATGGCTCAAGGCATCGTTTGACGTCTAAATTAAAAATAAGTACACAAATCCCTTCGTTTTCGCTATAATATGAGCGTTGCGAAGGAATACCCAAGTGGCTGAAGGGGTTGGTTTCGAAAACCAATAGGTCGCTTACGGCGGCGCATGGGTTCAAATCCCATTTCCTTCGCCATTTTTATTTTGGCTTGATTACTTTGGATTTTCTTTCGATAAAACGATTATTGATGATAAAATAGGTTTGGAGGAATAATTTAATGGATGTAAATGTCAGATATTATTTGAGTATGAACTCCGATCGTGAAAAACGTTCTGAGGAAAACATCAGCTTTTTAAACGAAGTCGGCAAGAAAGCCGGGATCACTTTCCACATCGATAACCGCACTGATGGTGCACCGGAAGTGGTGTTTATCGGCGGTGGCGGTACTGAAGGCAAATTCAAAGCCACGATCGATGAGTTGGAAGATCCGATCATCGTCATGACTACCGGTGACAATAACTCCCTAGCGGCTTCAATGGAGATCCTCTCCTATCTCAGACAAGAGGGACGCAAAGGACTTATCTTGCATGGCGATGTCGATGAAGCGGCAGCAAAGATCAAAGATATGCTTCAAGCTAAGATCGCTCTAAAAAAACTTCAAGGTTTCCGTCTTGGTGCTCTAGGAAGGTCCAGTGATTGGCTCATCTCGTCTAATGTCGATGCCCAAAAGTTACACGACGTCTGTGGTATGGAGATCGTCAATGTCCCTATGGAAGAAGTCTTCGCTGAGATCGAAAAGGGTGGTTATGAAGAAAACGAATTCACCCTTGACCTCAAGAAACACGACTTTGATAAAGATGAATTGGAAAAGGCTTTGGATATCTATGGTGCATTCAGTCGTATCAAGGAAAAATACGATCTGAAAGCCATCACGGTCAGATGTTTTGATCTTTTGGAACCGATCAAGAATACCGGATGTCTGGGCTTGGCCATCCTCAACGCTCAGGGTGTGTATGGCGGTTGTGAAGGTGATATGCCCTCGCTCATATCGATGGTCATCTTGGGTGAACTCAGCGGTCAGCCGGTATTTATGTGCAACCCGAGCAGAATCTTAAAGAAAGATAAAGAGATCGTCTTTGCCCATTGTACCTTACCGGTAACGATGCCCTGTGCTTATAAATTGATGACACATTATGAGTCCGGCCTCGGTGTCGCCATTGCCGGGGATATCCCGCTTGGCGATTGTACGGTGTTTAAATGTTCTGGCGATCTTTCAAGACATTTTGTGAAGAAAGCCAACATCGTTAAAGACTTACACGAAGAAGCACTGTGCCGTACACAGATCCTTGTTCATATGGAGGAAGGGCTTGATTACTTCCTGACCGAACCGATCGGCAACCACCATTTGGTATGCTGCGGCGATCATACAGGAGTTATCGAAGAATTCTTCAAACTTATATAATCAAATAAAAGAGCTGTCACTTGCAATTTGCGGTCCAGCTCTTTTTATTTAAATATTATCTTGATCAGAGGAAACGGGGATCATAAGTCATGATCACTTTGCCATCTTTTATATACCGTCTCTCTAAGCGATCACTCAGCATAGTCAGGATCTCATAGGGAATTGTATCGAGATCTTTTGCCATATCATAAAGAGATATATTTTCACCGAAGATTTCAACATCGCTTCCCGGTTTTAGCGGATGAGTGCCGGCTATCATCATCTGATCCATGCAGATGTTGCCCACGATCGGCAAATACTCGCCATCTATAAACACGCTGCGGCCTTTGTTTTTCCTGAGGATGCCATCGGCATAACCGATTGCCAAAGTCATGATGTAGGTGTCGTTTTGCAGGTGATAGGTCTGACCATAACCGATTCCTTCACCACTTTTTACAAGGCGACAGTTTGTAACTGTCGTGTGAAGGGATACGCTAGGAGCAAGCATGCTCTCATCGCTGCAATAGCCCAAAAGACCGATGCCGCACCTTGCAAAGTTTGAGATCTCATCTTTAAAATTGAGCGCAGCGTCGGTATTTGCCGTATGCACGTACTTGAATACATAGTCAAGTCGCTGATAGATCTCTTTAAAGCGCTCGTATTGCAGTTTGGTGAAGGCCATATCGTCATCACTTTTGGCGTAATGTGTAAATATGCCTTCGACCAAAGCTTCGTTTTTTAAAAGATAGACCAACACTTCTTCGACTTCATCACTCAATAGCCCGATTCGGTGCATGCCGGTGTCTATGGCCAAGTGGACTTTAAGACCGCTTAATATATCTTTGTCGATATCCGTGACGTAGTCTTTTGAGATCGTCGCTATAGCGATATCGTTTTCTTTGGCTGTTTTAAGATCACTATGATCGACATAACCAAGGACAAGGATGTCTCCGGCTATACCGTGTCTTCTTAAAGAGACGGCTTCAAGTATCGAAGATACACCAAAGCTCCTGACCCCATAACTCCATAGTGATGAAGCGATTATATGATCGACCATACCATAACCATTCGCTTTGATTATAGCCATTATATTTTTCTGACTTGTACCTTTAAGAATATCAAGATTTTTATGTACAGCATCGAGATCGATAGCTATATAACTGTTTGCCTTCATGAAAAATATTATAATCTTTGCCGAAATAAATAGCTATTATTTTTTAAATGTGCTAGAATTATTTGGCATTGGGGTGTAGCCAAGCGGTAAGGCAACGGACTCTGAATCCGTCATTTCATAGGTTCGAATCCTATCACCCCAGCCATTTAAAAAAAGGTTTGACGCCACTTATTCTATATGGTATATTAAGTAAGCCTTTTTGGGTAAATGGAGGTTTAGCTCAGTTGGGAGAGCATCTGCCTTACAAGCAGAGGGTCAGCGGTTCGAGCCCGTTAACCTCCACCATTTATAGCTATGCCGACTTAGCTCAATTGGTAGAGCAACTGATTTGTAATCAGTAGGTTGTGGGTTCAAGTCCTATAGTCGGCACCATTTATTGAGGAGAGGTAGCGAAGTGGCTAAACGCGGCTGACTGTAAATCAGCTCTCTACGAGTTCGGCAGTTCGAATCTGCCCCTCTCCACCATTTATCTTGATTTGGTGATGTTAAGGTGATGTTTGGGATGTAGCCAAGTGGTAAGGCACAGGACTTTGACTCCTGCATTTCGCTGGTTCGAACCCAGCCATCCCAGCCAATCATGTCCCGGTAGCTCAGGCGGTAGAGCATCTGACTTTTAATCAGAGGGTCGAAGGTTCGATTCCTTTCCGGGACACCACTGAATTGCAGGTGTAGTTCAATGGTAGAACTTCAGCCTTCCAAGCTGACTACGTGAGTTCGATTCTCATCACCTGCTCCATTATTGTCTTATAAGTGCTTGTAAAATAAGCACTTTTTATATCTCTATAACGAAACCGATCGGCGTTATTTGTCTTTGGTGATATTCTTCGTTTGAAGTTTGCGATAGAAAAGCAGATGCAGATGTCTTTTGATTCGGTTTAGCACATTTGATAATGTTAAGTCTCAAAAGACATTGTGAAGACGGCAAAACAACGTACGGCAAAAAGCTGATAATAATTGAAAGGGCTTGTTCATTTTTTCACTGAAAACGCTTTTTTATTGATTGAAATCTAGTGATTATTAGTTTAGAATTAGATAGTAATCAATTTGATGAAAAATCAGGAGGGATAAAAAATGAAAGAGATCAAAGTTACTGTTGTCGATCCAGTTGGGTTACACGCTCGTCCGGCTACTGTTGCTGTAAATGCAGCCAGCAAGTTCAAGAGCGATGTAAAAGTATCATACAAGGATCGTGCTGTTAATATGAAATCAATCATGGGTGTTATGTCACTTGGTATACCAACACAATCTGAGATCACGATCACTTGTGATGGTGAGGATGAAGATGTAGCTATCCAGACGATCGAAGAGATCTTGAAAACACAGAAAGTTATCGGTTAAGCAAAGGTAGGGAGATCGTTGATCTCCCTTTGTTTTTATAGGGGAGAGAATTATGAACACAGAAGAAAGATATCTATATTGGAAAAATCATCCCGATCTTGACAAGACTCTTAAAGAACAGCTTGATTCTTTAAGCGAAGAGGAGATCGAGGATTCGTTTTATACAGATGTTAAGTTTCAAACAGCCGGAATGAGAGGTCTTATGGGCGTTGGACCTAACCGTTTGAACATCCATACGGTCCGCAAGGCGACCATGGGCTTTATCAACTATCTGAAAAATAACACTGAGAGACCAAAAGTTGCGATATCCTATGATAATCGGTATCACTCAAGAGAATTCGGATATGACTGTGCAAAGCTTTTGGCAAGCCACGGCATCGAAGTATACCTGGCAAAGACTTTAAGACCGACACCGGAGCTATCGTTTATGGTTCGGCATTACCATTGCGATGGCGGGATCATGATCACCGCTTCGCACAATCCCAAAGAGTACAACGGCTATAAACTATACGATAAAAACGGTTGTCAACTGATTCCGCAACTGGCTCAAAAAGTTATCGATGAGATCGAAAAACTCGACGATGTCTTAGCTATAAAACCGGGGGCATATGAAAGCGATCTGATCCATGAAGTCGGCGATGACGCTGATGAGGCGTATTTTGAAGCGGTCTTGGGCATCAGACTGCGCAAAGGACTGAAAAAAGATTTTACGATCGCGTTTTCACCAGAGCACGGTGCCAGCAATTTCCCTGTGCGCGAGACTTTAAAGATGGCCGGATATACTGTAGCTCCCGTTATCGAGCAATGTGTTCCCGATCCGGCTTTCTCAATGACCAAAACGCCAAACCCTGAAGAAGAAGGCGCTTATGAGAAAGTGTTGCAGCTGGCCAAAGCTAAAGGAGCGGAGCTTTTGCTGGTGTGTGATCCTGATGGTGATCGCATGGGTGTCGGTATAAGGGATCACGATGGTGAGTATAAGATATTCAATGGCAATCAAACCGGAGCTCTCTTGCTTGAAGACATCCTCTGTACACTCAAAGAACTTGGTAAGATGCCATCGAATCCGGTGATGTTCAATACGATCGTTACTTCTGATATCGGCCAGG
>CALUZL010000082.1 GCA_944325295.1 uncultured Erysipelotrichaceae bacterium
CGATCCCGTATTCTTTGGCCTTAATCTTGAGCTTTTGATTACTCTCCTTTTGAATGAGATAGTCATTGTGGACAAGACCGATATAAAAGGATCCAAACTCGTCGATTAAGTGACCCATATCTTCAAAATGCAAAAGGTTGCTGTCGGAGCGAATGATCAAAAGTAAGTCATCGCGCATTTCCTTGAGGATATCTTTATCGATGATCACATCCTGACTGTTTACAAGCGAGGAGAACCGGTAAAGGTGTCTTAGACCGCTGTTGTTTTTAGCGTAGAGGGCTATATGGTACGTTTTCCCTCCATAAGCATAGGGGATCTCCAGCGCAAACACCGCTTTAAGACCCTTTGCTTTCATAGCTCTATAAAAACTCATCGCTCCGTGCATGTTGAAGTCGACCAAAGCCAGGGTTTCATAGTTCAATTCTTTAGCATAAGAAACTAACTCATCGACTTTGACAAGACTTTCAAGCAGGCTATAGGATGAGCGAATATATAAGCTGTTAATCATGACATTATTATACAACACTGTTATAATAATGTTTACTGATGGAGGATACAGTATGGAGAAAATCGCATTCATTACCGACAGCGGTTGCGGTCATAGTATCGATGAGATGAAAAGACTGGGGATCTTTTCTTTGCCGCTGCAGATCTCTATAGAAAACAAGAATTATTTTGATATCGAAACATTATCAACAGCTGACGTCATCCGTGCTCTTAAAAACAATGAAAGTCTGGCGACATCGCAACCTGCACTCGGTCTTGTCGACCACCTCTTTGCCTCCCTTAAAGACAATGGTTATACCAAGGCCATAGCCGTTCCGATCTGTCCGGGACTTAGTGGAACGATGAATGCTCTTTACCTTGCGGCCGATCAAAACGACATCGAGCTGCACTGTGTCGATTGTGGCGTCACGGCTGTACTTGAAAAATATTTGATCGAATACATTAAAAATGAAGTCGAAAAGAAAGGAACAGATATCAGAGAAGCGATAAAGAAAGCCGAAGCGATCGCAAACAGTGCCAATACGCTTTTGGTGCCGACAGATATGCACCACCTTGTAAAAAGCGGCAGGCTTTCAAAAGCCGGCGCCGTCATCGCCGATTTTCTTTTGATAAAACCGATCCTTGAGATCTCGCGCAAGACCGAAGGCAAGATCGTGGTATCTTCCAAGACACGAACCTTTAAAAAGGCTTTGCTCAAAGCTTTAAACAAGATGAGAGAGGAAATCGATAGCGATGATTACCTGATCGTCATCACTCATGTCGACGCCTATGGTGATGCGCTGATCTTTGAAAACGACGTCAAAAAAGTTTTTCCCGAAAATCGGATCGAAGTCATGCCGCTTCATAATCCGGTAGCGGTCCATGTCGGCCTTGGCTGTATCGCCATTCAATACTTCAAGGTCGATAAAGAGTTGAGTTTTGAGGTGTGAGCACTGTATGAGAAAAGAAGAAGACTTGACTCTAAAAGAGATCCGCATGCAAAACAAGACCAAAAACCGCATCAAAAACCGGCAAAGACAAAAGGAAGAAATAACCAAAGCGGATAAGGAGACGCCAACCATCAAAAAGAACCAAAGAAAAAAAGATCCATCGGTCCCCAAAGTCACGATCTCCAAGGCTCCGGATACCGTATCCAAAAAGTCTTCCCCCAAAAAGACTGCAAAGAAGAAAGACAATAATCAAAAGAAAAAAAACAGTCCTGATAATAAAAAGCAAAACCTTACTGAAAAGAATAAAGAAACGGTAAATGCCAAAAAAGATCAGTTTGAAAGTGGCAAAGAAAAAACTGTCGAAAAAGTAATCGAGGTCAAGACGACACCTAAAAAAGAAAGCGTCATCAAAGTCTATAAGGACAAAGCCCTTTTAAAAATAGAAGAGCTCAAGAAGAAAAGAGAATATAAAAAGATCCAAGAAGGTCGAAAAAAAGATGAACCCGAAGATCAAAAGCGGCCAAAAGGTTCGAAAAAAGTCTTTGCAGCGGCTGTTGCCGTGATGTCGATCGTGGGTATAATGGCACTCTGCGGGATCGTTGCCTTAGTAATCGCTTTTAAGATGCTTCAGGGTATGCCGGATTTAGATCTGGTTGATCTTAAAGCACCCGAATCAAGTGTCATCTACGACGCAAATGTCGAAGTCGTCGCCGAGCTCGGGGAGTATAAAAGAGAGAATATCGCCTATGAAGATATGCCAAATTCGTTGGTCGATGCCTTTTTAGCGATCGAAGACTCCCGGTTCTTTGAACACAACGGTTTCGATATCCCCAGATTTACCAAGGCCTTCCTTGAAAATATAAAGACGATGTCCTTTTCGCAAGGCGGCAGTACCTTTGACATGCAGCTCATTAAAAACACCTACTTCCAAGTCGATGACGGTGAAAATTCAACCATTGCCGAAAAGAAGATCTCCCGAAAACTTCAAGAGATAGTCTTGGCAATGGAGGCTGACAGCAAAATGGACAAACGCGATATCTTTGCCAGCTATCTGAACCGCATCAACTTCGGAAATAATATTCGCGGTGTCCAAAAGGCTTCGCAATACTATTTTGGTAAAGATGTATCCGAACTCGATCTTTCCGAGAGTGCTTTTTTAGCCGGTATCATCAATTCGCCAAACTCCTGCAATCCCTACAATAACCTCATCAAATACGACGAAGACAACATCTACGTCAGTGCCTCGATCGACTACCTCAAAAACGGAACGGAGAGACGAAATGAGGTCTTGGACATGATGGTCTACCATGGCTATATAACGGAAACGGAATGTGAAATGGCCAAAGCCATTAAGCTTGAGGATCAACTCGTCGGCGAAAGCAGCGTTTGGGACGATACGATCCCCTATTATCAAAGTTATATCGATGCCGTGATCGAAGAAGCCAGTGAACTTACCGGACTTGATCCGACGACCAACTCGATGGAGATCTATACGAATATGGATCCTTACATGCAACAGTTGGTCTACGATATCCAAAAC
>CALUZL010000083.1 GCA_944325295.1 uncultured Erysipelotrichaceae bacterium
ATCGTCAGTATTTATCGTCACACCATCAATAGCTTTTAAACAGTCTTTTGTATAAGCGGTAAGCTTTAAAAGATCATCATGATATCGCCTTTCGTTTTCAAGCGCGATCCGGACCGTTTTGGCAAGGACGATATTCGCCGGCGAATTACTGGTACCGCCGCGAAGATGGAATTCTTGCTGACCGGCACTTATGAGCGGCGCAATAGCGATATGCTTTCTTTTAAATAAAAACCCGCTGCCCTTGATCCCATGGATCTTGTGGGCACTGAAACTGGCTGCATCGACATCTTTAAGATCGATCGGTATCTTCCCAAGAGCTTGGGTCATATCGCTGTGAAATATGATACCCGGATGTTTTTTGACAACCTCGCTTATGCCGTGGATGTCATTAATCGATCCGATCTCGTTATTGACGGCCATGATCGTGACCAAAAAAGTGTCATCTCTAAGCGCCTTTTCAACTGCCTCCGGCTCGATCTTGCCGGTGATGTCAGGTTTTAAAAAAGTGACATTTATCCCAAGGTATCTTTCGACCTGTTTGAGGGCTTCGTAAACACTTGAGTGCTCATACACCGAAGAGACGATATGACCTCCCTGATGTAGAAGACTGAGCCCTTTTACGATGAAGTTATTGCCCTCGCTGGCGCCGCTTGTAAAGATGATCTCTTCTTTTTTAACATTTAAAAGATCGGCAATGCGCTCTCTGCTCTCTTCTTGCCGTCTATAAACAATAACGCCCCCATCATATAAGGCGTCACTGTTGTAATAATCATCCAAAAGTTTTTTATAGGTCTTTAAAACTTCTTCGTTTATCGAGCTTGTCGACACGTGATCGAGATAGATCTCATTCGATTCCTTTAGCATATTCTACTATCTTTTCATCTCCGTTTTTGGGAAAAAGCTTTTCGATACAAGCGATCGCAATCGTCAGGGCCTGTGTGTATTCGCCATTCATATAACTGAATTCCGCTTTGGACAATTCGGTATCGACCTCCGGATAGGTCGAGCGATACTTGTTGCCAAAGACGATGGCGTTTTCAACCATTACCGCCATACCGACGACATTGTTGACGTTATTGTAAAGCTTGTAGATAAAATCGATAGCTTCATCGAGCTTTTTATTGAGTTCGGCAATATTCAAAGGGATCTCTTCTAGCAGCGATCTCACTTCTTTGACATAATAATGGCCTTTCTTGAGGTCGTCTTTATAAGTATCGGAAATAGCCGGGAGACGATATTGTGCTATCTTTACCTCAACTTCGTTTAAAACGATCTGCAATTTAACTATCTGAACATTGGCTCGGTTCTCATCATTTGAAGTCTTGTCAATCGTATGTTTTTTGGTAAGCAATGATTCTCTGAGTTCTCCGACATCACCATACAGATCATTTGCCCTTGTAAGAAGTACCGAACAGGGCGTCATCGAAGCTTTGAGTGCCTTTCCGAGCTCGTCGAAATCTTTTCGATATTTCTCAAGCTCTAGTGGCGTATCGACTATCACCTCGCTGAGATCTTTGAGGTCATATTTTTCCTTATCGGTATCATATACCTTCTGAATATAATAATAAGTCTTTTCGATATCTCTTAAACTCTGATCGATCTTGACGCTGATGCGTTTAAGCTCATCATAGGCCAAATTTTCCTTACTTAAAGAATCGAGGATATTTTCAAGTTGACCGCGATAGGAATCCAGATCATCCTTTAAACCGGCGGTATTTGCCTCCATGATGTCTTTAGTGCTCTTATTGACATTATCGGCGATCTCTTTAAGTTTCAACTCGACGCTGATATTGTTTGTACAGATCCCCTTGGCACGTGTCTTGAGATAGTAATTTTCAACTTCTTCCATAAGTGTCGGGATGACCCCCTTTGCCATTTGGATCAGGCCCGGCATCTCTTCGATAGCTTTTTTTATGGATTCAAGGTTCAGCGATATCTTTTCGAGATCTTCGCTGGCGTTGATGAATTCGTTGGCGTAGATCTGCTCTTCAAAAGACGAGAAGAGATTCTCACATTCCTTGAGTTTATTTTCTAAACCGTCATAAGCGATCGTCATTTCAGAAGCACGACTCTGGACTTCTTGTTTGATCTCACGATAAACATCTTTGAGTTCATTGGCGTGTTCACGCTGGACCTGCTCTCTTTGTGTTATCGAATCCAAAAAGTTTTCAACTTCGCCGACTTCCTTCTCTGCTTCTTTCATATCGACATCGATTTCCGCTATCAGATCTTTACAGGCTTTGTACTTCTTGGAAAGGAGCTGATCTTCAAGAGCAGTCATCTTTACCTGCAGCTCATCGATATCTTTTTGCGTCTTTTCATATTTTGTTCGGTTCTCTTCAACCGATGCGGCAAGTTCATCATTGATCTTAGCGATATATGTCGCCTTATTGAGTTTGAAAGCCAGAGGTACGGTTTTGATGGCGTTGAAACGTACTTGCAGATCTTTAAAATCATTCTTGACATTGCCGGTAGATACCTTCCTGATGATCACAAACAAGATGATAAGGCCTAAGATCAAAAGACCGATAATCAACGCTTCAATAGGCATAATCTCCATACCTCCCAAATATGTTATAATCTTATCACAATCTGTGGTTTTATTAAAGATGACAAACAGTGACAATTGACAGGTCGCAAACATTTCGTTATAATTTTTTAGCGCTTATAAATGCAGCATGTGAAGTGATAAGCATAGGCGTCAGTACCGTAGAGGTAATGAGTAGTCAGCTGTATCGACGAAAGTTTAATACTGACACTGCCGGTCATGATTCACACCTGACTTATTTGCGGATGACAAATAGGAGGATCAAGATGTCAAGAAATACCGGTCCGGTTTGGCGCATTTCCAGAAGATTGAACTTCTCGATCTTGGAAACCGGCGAAGAATTAACAAAGCGTCATTACATTCCAGGTCAGCATGGTTCACCATCAAAGAAGATCAAACTTTCAAACTACGGTCTTCAGAAAGCTGAAAAACAAAAGATCCGTCATATGTACGGCCTCAGTGAAAAACAGTTCTTCAACACTTTCAATCGCGCTTCAAGAATGAGCGGTGTCAAAGGTACGAACTTACTGATCTTGCTTGAATCAAGGCTTGACAATATCGTATATCGTATGGGTTTTGCACCGACAAGAAGAGCTGCCAGACAGTTAGTAAACCATGGTCACTTCTTAGTTGACGGCAAGAAAGTCGATATCCCTTCATACCGAGTTAAAGTCGGATCGACAGTCGAGGTCAAAGAGAAATCTCGTAATTTGCAGATCATCAATGATGCCCTTCAGGCACAGATCGCAACAAAGGATTTTGTCTCAGTCGACAAGGAAGCAAAAAAAGGAACATATGTCCGTTTACCGGAAAGAAAAGAATTGAATCCGGAAGTAAACGAATTGCTCGTTATCGAATACTACAACAGATAATGACAAAAGTCGGTTTGATACCGACTTTTTTTACGAGCTTTTCAAAGTATTAAAACCGCAGGAAGAACCTTTATCTTCCTGCGGCATTTTTACGCGTCCAACTTACTTTTAATTATGTCGGCGATCTTTGCCACCGCATCATCTACATCTTCATTGCAGACGACGTACTGGTAACGAAATGTTTCGCGAAGCTCTTGCGTAGCTTTGCTTATGCGCTTGCGGATCGTTTCTTCAGACTCCGTAGAACGCTTTCTGATGCGATCTTCAAGTTCCTGCATGCTTGGGGGTGTCAAAAAAATCGAAATACAGCCCTCATCATATTTCAGAGCATTCATTACCTGTTTGGCACCGACCGTTTCGATCTCGAGCACGACATTGTAACCTTCGTTGCGCTTTTTTTCGACATATGCCCGTGGTGTTCCATAGTAATTATCGACAAAGAAAGCATGTTCCAATAGATCACCGTTATAGATGGCCTGTTTGAACTGTTCTTCACTAACAAAAAAATAGTTTACACCGTCAACTTCACCGTTTCGTGGTTTTCTGGTCGTCATTGACACCGAATAGACAAGATTGAGCTCTTTCATCCCCATAAGTTTGCTCAAGACGGTTCCTTTGCCCACGCCACTCGGGCCTGAAAATACTATCAGCAATCCTTTTTTCATGTTTTTATAATACTACATAATTTCTAAGAATGGTATAA
>CALUZL010000084.1 GCA_944325295.1 uncultured Erysipelotrichaceae bacterium
AAGCTTCTAAGCGGGACAGCGCTTTACGATCTGATAAAAAGACCGCGAGTCAAACTCAAAGACCTGAATGCGATTTTAGACCTCGGCCTGACTTCAGAGTTAGCTGAACAAAACGAGATCGAGATCAAATATGAAGGTTATATCGATAAGGCGCGAAAAGAAGCCAAAAGGATGATCAAGATGGAGAATATGAAACTCGATCAAGATATCGATTATACAAAGATCGATAACTTGTCTTTAGAGGCAAGACAGAAATTAAATGAAGCACGGCCCACAAACCTTGGGCAAGCTTCACGGATATCCGGTATCAATCCCAGCGATATCCAAGTACTAGCGATCTACATGAAGGAGAAAAGAGATGCAGATAAGTGATGTGATCAGTAATGTGAATGTATATGGATTGAGTGATGCGCTAAAGGGCAGCCGCTATCCGATGGCGACCGACCTCAGCGATATATCCGATAAACTTGACGAAAACCGTCTGCGTCTGGCTCAATGCGCATTGGGCGAGGGCCATGACAACTTTTTAAACGGGATCATCGTCCAGTTTGATCTGACCTTTACCAATAAGGCCTGGGTCGAAGCGGAAAGATATCATTTTTTAGACTTTGTGTCTTCACAATCGACGATGCACCGGATCACCAGATTTGATCTCGATAAGTCATATATTGAATATGTGGATGAGCGCATGATAGCGATCATGAAAGAGAAAGTCGCTGAATATAATGAACTTTTAAAGAAAGACAAAAACGATCCCCGACTTAAAGAGCTGTACCTTAAGATCTTGTATTCTAACCCTTGTGGTTTTAAATTGACAGCGAAGATGACGACTAATTATCGTCAACTCAAGACCATTTATAAACAGAGAAGGAACCACCGTTTACCGGAATGGCAGATGTTCTGTGATTGGGTACTGACGCTGCCTCATGCCGAGCTGATCACCAAAGACGCCCAGAATTGATCAAACCCCTTTGTGTCTATGTTAAAATATAGACAGAAAGGGGTTTTTAGTTTAGGTGCGATTATGATTAAGAAAGTGATCCTCTGTGTTTTATTGTTACTGATAACGGGATGTGCCGGACAAAAGGAAGCGATTGAGCCTTCCTCTTCGACTGTCAGCGAACCTCCCACAACTTCAAAACCTTTAGCGAATGAAAGCTTTATCGAACTTTTTGCTGATGAAACCTACTCGCAAAAAATCATTTACACATTACCGAAAAAGCCAACGATCAAAATCTCGATCGACGATCTGGACATAAGTCAGAAAAGAAGAGATCTGTGTGGCGATAGATTTGAAGCAGACAAAGAAGAATATCTGCTGTATGCCGCTGACATAAAAAACGCCGTTCTCAAAGCACTTGAAAGTGTCCAAGGAATCGCTGAACCTCAAGATGAAAGTGACGAACTGTTCGCTTTAGAGCTGAGGAAAGATGCCGATGTAATGACGCTTCGCATTAGAAAAGACAAGACCGTCAAGATCTATCTTGATGGTAATAACTATTATCAATTAAGCGATGAAGACTATGCCGATATTCGAGATGCATTTGATTCGTTTGCCTTTTGGTATGACTCAAAAAGTGTTGGTCCCTGCTGGTTAAAGTTAAACACCGCTGAACCGATCAAATATTTGTCTGAAAGACCAAGCCCTGATGAATTCGATGACTATTTTTCTTTCAACACTATCGATCTTGATCTGGTCAAGTCGGTAAGTATCAATTATGATCGGATGTATGCAAGCGGCTCTGATCTGACTTTTAAAAGTAAAGAGGCGATCGCTGAATATTTCGATTATTTCTATAGTGTCAGCATGGAAAACATAAAGACCGATATCTATGACATCATTCAACCCGGCGCACCGGGCCCATCTTCCATAACCATCGATATCACTTTGACCAGTGATTATCATATCGTGATAAAAGACGTCTATTCAACCGGCGCCTATGTCAGTTTTGTGGATGATCAGGGAAACGAATATTACAAGGGCAATTTTATCGGTGAAGCTGACAAACCTTATGTCGCTTTAAAATACGATCTATTAACAGAACATCTCGGTTATGACAAATATGAGCTTCGAGCTTTGCATTATGAAGATGAAGATATCATCATCAACACGCCGGAGAATGAATCTTTCCCACCTGTCATCGAAACCGAAGAGCATATGGAAAGACTTAAGGATATGAAGATCTATGTCGATGGTAAAGAGGTAAGTGACATAAAGCCATCTCCAAACAAAGACCAGGTCATTATCTTAGAAGATGAGGCCGGCAATCGTTTTGAAGCCTGTTATTGATCAATTATATATATATATATGGTAAGATAAATAAGAGGAGAAAAAGTTATGCTTAAAAAGATCGTTATCATAATGGTATGTCTTTTGTTTGTGGCAGGGTGCGAAACGGGAAAAGATGACGAACTCATGGCATTTTTAGCCGATCTTCAAAGTAAAGAGATCAGTATCAATGATGGTGAAAGGAATATGGTGATCGGTCAATCGGTGGATATCGAAGCAGCAAAGATGGCCAGATGCGATGCCTATACCTATCAGACAGAACTTGAGAGTTACAAAGAAGATCTTAAAAAGGCCATGGCATCTTTAAATGAAGAGCTGCAAAATGCCCAAAAGATGACTGAAAGTGATGAAGATGGTATCTACTATATCCTTCTTCAAAGCCAAGATAAAAAACTTGAAGTCTATCAAGACAGTATCGTAGTGGATGATTATGACCACCGAGTAAGCTACAGTTTAGAAAACGCATATCAAAAAGTCGAAGATACCTTGAGCTCACTTGAGCGCTATTATGATGAAAATGCTGAAGATGCGGTTTGTTGGGTAGCTGAAGGTGTAAATAATATAGCCGGCAATAAGTTATCGGCTACACCTCTTGAAAGCGATCTTGGCGACCATCTGACTTATGAGATGTTGCCGATCGAAGATGTAAAAGATGTCCGTTTTTACTATGATGGTAGGATGATCGATCGCAGCGACTATTCGCTTTTGTCTTTCAAAGATCAGGAGCAAACAATAGAATCTTTAAAAAACGGTAAACTTATAGATGGTTTTAGTGATCTGTATCTTGAAAGAATCGATATGGATGTTTGTGATATCTTGCAGCGCGGATCCGGCGGTCCGGAGCAGATCGATTTTGAACTGGTGTTATCAAGTGATTACCGGATAAGGTTTTCTGATGTCAGGATCACGGGTTGTTATGTAGAATTCATTGATTCTTCAGGAAATGCCTATTTCCGTGGCAATTATATCGGTGAAAGAGATATGTTTTTGCTCGGGTTAGAGCAGATCTTAAGCACTAATTTGGGTTCATTAAAAGACATGAAGACGCTCGCTTTTGAAAACGATGTGATCAAGATCGAAAGCGCAGATCCTTTAGGGTGTATGGCGATGTGTCCGGTCGAGATATTCGATGATCCGTCATTAGCGATCGAATACAATGGTGGCACCGATTATTCTGAAGTCATCATAACTGACAGTGAAGGCAACCGCTACACCTGTTGTGGATAAGCATATAAAACGGCTTATCGCCAAAAGCAGCTGATTTCACAAATTTGGCAGATCATCCAGAGAGTGTTATAATATGACACAGGCCTAAAAGGAGGAACAGATGAGTAAGAAGTTTTATGTCATATTGGTACTCTTATTAAGTTTTGTATTATGTGGATATTCGGGTAGTGTCAAAGAGTTAGACACTACCGATGATAAATTGGATATGTCGACCCTTAAAGATTATCAAAAGCTTTACAAGGGTGAAGATGCCGGCGTTTGTGCGGTCAGTGATGTCAAAACTTATATGGACTACCGGGCGATAACCGCCAAGGGATCGACCCAGTACAAATACATCCAGGAAAACATGACGATCGATGAAGATACCGGATTTCTGGTCGATGAAGATGGCTTTATCGGGGTAGCACTGGGAAGTTATTATGGGGTCATCGGTGATCGCTACTACATGACTTTGGATAGCGGCGTAGTCTTACCGCTTGTCAAAGTTGAGGAAAAGGCTGATGGCGATACCTATAACGGGTGTTATCACTACAGCGATGGCAGCATCATCGAGTTTGTGATCGATACCGATTACGCCAAAGAATCAGAAGCGTTTGGAGTCTCCGGCAACGGTCTTATCAATTCCGGCAACTACAACAACTTCGAATTGTTTAGCGGCGATATCATAAAAGTTGAGAAAGTCACCGATGAGATCAATCCCAACTATGTGGAATTTGTCGCCAAAGACGAGGTAGCCTTTGACAATCACAACATCTTCAATTATGCCAGCGGTTATTAAAGCTCGTTACAGACGGGCTTTTAATATGACCGTTTTCCATGCTTAAACAGTGTATTGATGATATAATAAGCAGGTGGATATATTAGGTCTTAAAGAAGCCTGTTCAGATCTGGGACTAGTCTTGAGTGAGAAACAATTGGCAGATTTCGTCATTTATAAAGATCTGTTGAAGGCTGCCAATGAAACGATAAACCTGACGGCTATAACAGCAGATGAGGAGATCATCGAAAAACATTTTTACGACTCTCTTCTTTCGGTAAAGTATTTTGAGTATGCCGGCAGATTGTGTGATGTCGGCAGCGGCGCCGGCTTCCCCGGCCTTGTCCTCAAGATCGTTTTTCCGCAATTAGATGTCGTCTTGGCAGAACCGATCGCTAAGCGTTGTCGTTTCCTTGAAAGCGTCATCGAAAAGCTTGAGCTCAAAAAGATCACCGTCATAAACAAACGAGCGGAAGATCTTGCGAAAGCTGAGCGTGAGAGTTTTGATATCGTGACGGCCAGAGCAGTAAAGAGTTTAGACATCCTGAGTGAACTTTGCGTGCCGCTTATAAAAGTCGGCGGCAGCTTTGTGATCTTAAAGGGAAGCAGCGGCAAAGAAGAGATCGCAAAAGCACAAAACGCCCTGAAGACACCCGGTACAAAAGAGAAAGCCGTTTATGAATGTGAACTTATAAGTGGCGACAGGCGAGTGATCGCCATCTACGAAAAAGTAAAAAAGACTGATAAGAAGTATCCGCGCAATTACGGAATGATAAATAAGAGACCCCTATGAAAAAGATAACGGAAATAGAGACTAAAGACATCATCCCCAATCGCAACCAACCGCGGTTGGAGTTTGACGAAGAAGCGATAAGGTATCTGGCTGATTCCATAGCGGAAAACGGCCTTATCCAACCGATCGTCGTCAGAGAAAAGGATTCAAAGTATGAGATAATCGCCGGTGAAAGACGCTATCGGGCGTATTGTTATCTTGAAAGAGAGACGATACCGGCCATCATCGAAGACAAGGATGATTTTGAAAGTGCGAATCTGGCTTTGGTGGAAAACACACAAAGACAAAACCTCAACGCTATCGAAGAAGCTTTGGCTATCCACAAGATGATGTCATCCCAAAACAAATCTCAAACCGAGATCGCCAGAGAACTCGGCTACAAACAATCGACAGTTGCCAACAAACTGCGACTTTTGCGCTTGCCGGAAGTGATCAAAGAAGGTTTGGCAAACGGCATCATAACCGAAAGACACGGACGCGCCCTTTTAAAGGTTCCAAGGGAAAGACAGATCGAAGCTTACGAAACGATCGTCAGACGGGGCTATAACGTCAAAAGGAGCGAAGAGTATCTCAAAGCCTTTGAAGATAAAAGCAGCAGCAATTTCAAGTCGGTCTCAAACAGCGTTCGCTTGGGGTTGAACACCATAAGAGAAGCTTATGAGCTCTGCAAAAAGAGCGGACTTGATGTAACACTCAATGAAACAGAATACAACGATGAAGTAAAAGTCACGATAAGATTCAATAAGGTAGGATAAGATATGGGAAAGATTATTGCGATAGCAAATCAAAAGGGTGGTGTCGGCAAGACGACCACCAGTATAAATCTCGCCAGTGGCCTGGCATATTTGAATAAGCGGGTCCTGCTTGTAGACTTTGACCCCCAAGGCAACGCGACCCAGGGAGTCGGTTTTGACGTAAACGATCAATATACGGTCTATGACTGTCTTTTAAACGATCGAAATGTCAAAGAATGTATCGCAACGCTTAAAAATCCGCCGATGGATATCTTGCCGGCTGCGATCACTTTAGCCGGAGCGGATATCGAGATGGTCAAGATCGAAAGCGGCAGAGAGCGCCTTTTAAAAAGAGAACTCGATGAGATCCGGGACGATTATGATTTTGTCATCATCGATTGCCCGCCATCTTTAGGACTGCTCAACACCAATGCCCTGACTGCTGCCGATTCGGTCATCATACCGGTGCAGTGTGAATACTATGCACTTGAAGGGGTGACGCAGCTTTTACAGACGATAAGATTAGTCCAGAAACTATTCAACCCCACACTCAGGATCGAAGGTGTTCTCTTAACGATGTTTGATGCGCGCACTAACCTGTCGGTCGAAGTCCAACAAGAAGTCAATCGCCACTTCAAAGAAAAGGCGTATCGCACCTACATTCCCAGAAACATTAAATTATCGGAAGCGCCCTCACAGGGCAAATCGATCTATGACTATGCGATAAACAGCGAAGGTGCACGCGCGTATGTTGCCCTGACCAAAGAGGTCATCGAACAGAATAAATAGAGGAGAGTTTATGGCAGAGAAGAAGAAAAAACTCGGTCGTGGTTTAGATGCGATCTTTGGCGCTGACATCGACAGCATCCTAAACGAGATCGATAACACTAAAGAAAAAAACGGCGTCAGCGAGGTCGAAATCGAAGCGATCAGACCAAACCCTTACCAGCCGCGAAAGACTTTTGATGATGAAAGCTTAAAAGAATTAGCTGCTTCCATAAAAGAGAACGGTGTTTTCCAGCCGATAATAATAAGGAAGTCGGTTGGCGGTTATGAACTGATCGCCGGCGAAAGAAGATTGAGGGCCAGCAAGCTTTTGGGCAATAAGACGATACCGGCGCTGATCGTCGCCATCGATGATGCAAAGATGATGGAGATCTCCTTGCTTGAAAACATCCAAAGAGAGGATCTTTCAGCGATCGAGGAAGCGGAAGCATATGAAAACCTCATTGAAAAGCTAAATTATACCCAGGAAAAACTCGCTGAGAAGATCGGTAAATCCCGAGTCCATGTCACCAACATGTTGAGGATCTTAAAGCTGCCTGCAGAGATCAAAAAGATGGTCTCAGAAAATAGGCTCACTTATGGGCAAGCCCGAACTTTACTGAGCGTCAAAGATGAGGATGAGGCTATAAAACTCGCACAAAGGGCTTGCCGTGAAGGGCTCACCGTCAGGCAGCTTGAAAAGATGACTCAGAAAAAAGACAAAACGCCAAAAAGAGAAGAAAAAGGCGACATCTATCTTGAAAACGTGCGGACGATCATGGAGCGAAAGCTCAAGACGGCCGTGAAGGTCGCAAAGAATAAGATCGTGATTGAATATAACGGCAGTGATGATCTAAACCGCATCTTGGAGATCATCGATTGCCTTGAAGAGCGAGACTGAATGATCTTATTTTTCGGAAGTTTCAATCCACTGACTAAAGCTCATTTAAAGATCGCTCATAAAGCCAATGCGATCTTTAATGAAGAAGTCGTATTCATACCTGTCTCAGACGGTTATAAAAAAGAGACGTTGATCATGCCTTTTAAGTATCGCTATGGCATGATAAAGGCGACGATCGATGATGAAGACGGTTTAAAAGTCGATGACATCGAAGAGAGGATCTTTAAAAAGACCAAAAGGCAAATGAAGACGATAGAGACTCTGAGCTACTTTAATAAGCCAAAACTACTGTTGGGTGAAGATAACTTCAAAAACCTCAAAAACTGGTACAGAGGTAAAGACATCATCGATAACTATGACCTAATCGTCTATAAACGAAGTGACGATGATATTCAAGACTCAGATAAAGTTTTCATCATCGAAGACGACATCATCGATATGAGCTCGACTAAAGCCCGAAAAGCTTTAAAAGAGGGTGAAGGCGAAAACTTCTTAGACGCCAAGACTTATGAATATCTTTTAAGAAATGACCTATTACACTACTATAAGTAGTATAATAGGGACATGCAGATATAGTTCAGTGGTAGAACGCAACCTTCCCAAGGTTGATATGCGGGTTCGATTCCCGTTATCTGCTCCAATGATCAGCAAAGCGCCCCTGATATCCAGGGGCTTTATCATTATTTGTATCTCTATTTTTCAAGGTATTTTGGATCAAGCAGAAAATCATAGATGTTTAGGGTCAGAATACCATATTCATCATACTGTGCCGGTGTCATGTCTTTAGTAACGATGATCTTCTTGAAAGAATCGTCAATATTTCGAAATGGCCTTATCTCCTGTGCACGTTTTGCATCATCCGGCATGGTGTAGGCAGATTGGATATAATATCGGGAAGATCCCAAATTACACACAAAATCAACTTCCAATTGTTTACGAGCCATATTCCCGTTTTGATTTTTTTCGACAACAGGCACAACACCTACGTCTACACTGTAACAGCGCATGCGAAGTTCGTTATAAAGCACATTTTCCATGGAATGTGTCTGCTCAACTTGGCGGAAATTAAGTCTCGCATTCCGAAGACCAAGGTCAGAAAAGTAATATTTTTTTGGCGTCTCAATATATGCTTTTCCTTTGATGTCATAGCGTTGGGCAGACTCGATCAAGAAAGAATCTTCAAAATAATCCAGGTACTTCTTAATAGTATTAGAAGTTATTTTGGATTTCTTTACTGTCCTAAAAGTGTATTTAAGTTTCTCCGGATTGGTTAGAGAGCCAATCGCTGAAGAAAGAACATTGAGCAGGTCCTCGAGTTCACTGACGTTTTTAACGCGATTGCGTTTGACTATATCCTGAATATAAATTTCACTGAACAGATTCTGCAACATCGCAGCTTTATCGTTTGCGCCATCGCGTAAGACCACTAAAGGGATGCCGCCATAAAGCATGTATTCAGACAACCCCATATACTTATCACCTTTATATACGGACATAAACTCTGCAAAGTTTAACGGGTACATAAAAACTTCGTCACCGCGACCGGCAAATTCAGTGGCGATATCTTTGGACAAAAGCCTTGCGTTACTCCCTGTCACAAAGACGTCCATGTTAAGATTGCGCAGAAAACTGTTCAGCACAGCTTCAAAACAATCTAACATCTGGATTTCATCAAGCAGCAAATAGTACATCTTTTCGTCAACGACTTTGGCTCGGATATAAGCCATGAATTTCTCTGGATCTACTCTCCGTTTTTCTTTTTCAATTTCAACAGGGCTTTCGCCGATCAGATACAGATCATCTGCTGAGTCAAAGGCAAAACGGACGATGTGGTCAGCGTCAACACCGCTTTTAAGCAAATGACGATAAAACAGATTATTGAGCAGATAGGATTTACCGCATCTGCGAACGCCGGTGATAACCTTAATGAGTCCGTTGTTCTTCCTTTTTATCAGTTTGTTCAGATAGAAATCTCTGGAAATTTCCATTTTAAGACCTCCTTGCAAAAGATTTTTGCAATATTATACATTTTTCTGTTATATTTTATCATGAAATCAACGCCGACTAAATAGTCGACACTATTTTAGAAAAGATTTTTGCAATATTTTGCATTTATCTGTTATAAAATTGGAAATTCTTCACTTACTAATATGTGCTTTTCTTGTTTGTATATATTGCAAGCTTTAGGGGGCATCTTATCTTTATAATACTCGACAAAATCATCGGTATCTGTTTTAGGCCTCTCTTTACTTTGTCGCTTCCCGTTTTTGTATGAAGCTTTTCAATATCTCTTTATCTTTAATCCTTTGTTCGGATAAAATCAATAACGGTTCTTTTCTGACCAGTTATCGATCATCCATTTGATACCTTTTGTCAATCTTAAGGTCGAATCTTTAAAGTGGTTTCCTTCGTTGAATTCAAAAAAGATATTCAAACCAAGACTTTTATAGTACTCATAAAGAAAAAGGGTATTTGTTTCAGTAGTCTGAAGCTGTGTATTTTTGACATGACTCTCCTTATCGCCAAGGGAGAGATAGATGTCCTTTAGTGAAGGTGCGAGCTTATTATTTTTGGTGTAGTCGATAAAGTGGGGAAACCACAAAGATCCGGAGGCACTGACGACGCCTTTAAACAAGTCGGTGTTGTAGGCGCTGTAAAGGGCAAAAAGACCGGCGAGTGAGTAACCGGCGATCAGGACCTCAAAGCCATCTTCGATCAGTTCATTGCATATCATCTTTACTTTTTCCAGGTATTCATCGGCATGCCCACCACAATCTTTATCACCCTTAAAGAGCTTTTTTGCATACCAGGGCGATAGATCGTCATTCCAGTCTTTGACCTCGATAAGGAGCAGACGAAACGGTTTCTCTTCGAGGTCTTTGAGCGTTTTAAAAATGATGTCGAAATCTTCTTTAGCACTGATGACGACCGCACAAGGTCCTTCTTTGCCAAATAAAGCGACATCGATATCAAAAATGGTCATTTCCTTTTTCATAAGCTGCTATTAAAGGCTTGATCAGTGTTTAGTACATCATTTGCGACTAGCCGTGTTGTGATAGATCTTCATGAGGTAATAGATGATCGCTACTAAAAGCAGGACCAAAGCTATGCAAAAGCCAATTTCCGCCAACATAAATATCAAAACGATACAAACAACACCCAAAAGCAATACCAAAAGCTCACTCTTATTGAAGTCGTCCATTTTTCTCCTTTATCTAATGGATCCTTTTTTCCATGATGATGCTGTTATGAGAGGGCTTGGCAAATTCACTAAAGATCACGCTGTAACCCTGACGCATAAAAAGATCTTTTGTTGAAGTCAGCGCATCTAATATGATGTGCTCATAACCTCTTTCAAAGTAATAACGCTCGATCATCCTTAAGACTTTGGGTCCGATACCACGACTTCTGTAGTTTTTAAGGATGCAAAATCTTTGGAGTCGAATGGTCTTTTTGTCCAGTTTTAAAACCCGGATACTGCCGATGGGATCATTGTTGATCGCGATCAGAAAATGATCACAATCAAGGTTGAAAGAATCAAAGCGATCTCTTTCAATATATTGATCATTGTCCATCTCATCCGCAAATACCTTGTGCCTGATGCTGAAACAGTAGTGCAAGGTATGAGGATCGCGGGCTCTTATAAGTTTGATACGCATAGACTCCTTTTTAAGAGTAAATAGTTTATTCTCTATCTACAATGGCGAGAATTTCTTTTGGAGTGGCGACGATGTCATCGGCTCCGGCGATCTCTAACTCTTGACGATCGCGAAATCCCCACAAGACACCAATGGTCTTTAAACCGGCATTTTTCCCGGTAGCAATGTCGACTTTCGTATCACCGACGAAAACGACTTCTTCATTATTTAAGTTCATGGCATCAAGGATGATCTTGGCGCCATCCGGCGATGGTTTGCTTGGTACTCCCTCCCTTTGACCGACGACTTCGACAAAATTTACATCACCGAAAAGCTGTTTGATCAGGGCTTTTGTATAGTCGTCTCTTTTGTTGGAGTTGACAGCAATCATGATACCTTTGGCATTTAATTCCTTAAGAAGGGAGATGATGCCATCATAGGGGCAGGAAGTATCTTTATAGTGCAGATCGTAATAGTAGACAAAACGATCGTAAGCTTTATCGATAAGTTCTTCACTGCTGCCATCAGGTAAAGCGCTGATGACAAGATTGCGGAAACCGTTTCCGACCATCAATTTATAATCTTGACGACCATAAGTTTTAAATCCCAACTCTTCAAGCATCAGATTTGTGCTGTTGCCGATGTCGTCGATCGTATCGATCAGCGTTCCGTCTAAATCGAATATTACACCTTTGATCATCTTATTCACCACTCACCTTCAAGGTCTCTTTGGTCTCGGTCAGCTTTTGATTGAGTTCTGTCTCAATGCGACGCAGTTCGACTTGAGCTTCGGCACGTTTTGTCCGTCCTTCTTCTTGGATCTTTTTAACTTCATCCAAAGTCTCGATCAAGCGGGCGTTGGTCTCGCGCAAAGTCTCCATGTCGACGATACCGCGTTCCGTTTCTCTGGCAGTCTCGATCGTTGCGCTTTTGAGCATCTCGGCATTTTGTTTGAGCATCTTGTTGGTCATCTCGGTGACTTCATTTTGTGCCTTGATAGCCTCTTTGGAATGAGAGATACCCATCGCGATGACCATCTGAGACTTCCAAAGCGGGATCGTATTGACCAGAGTCGACTGGATCTTTTCGACCATCAGGGTGTTGTTGTTTTGGACAAGACGGATCTGCGGAGCCATCTGGATCGCGATGATCCTTGTAAGCTCTAAGTCATGAAGTTTCTTTTCAAAGCGGTTGATCGCATTTTCAAGGTCATTAACGGCTTGGGAATCTTCCGGAAGGCCGCTTTTTTGCGCCTTATCTCTTAGTTCTTTGAGTTCGTTCTCCCTGACATCTTCAAGCTTTTTGTTGCCGGCTAAGATATACATTGTCAGCTCTTTGAAGTTGACCAGATTTTTTTCGTAGAGTTGATCCAAAAGAGCGATATCCTTCATCAGCGTGACCTGATGATCTTCAAGCGCCTTGGCGATCCTTTCGACATTTTCGCTGGCTTTATCGTATCTTACTTTGAGATTGGTGATCTTATTGGCCCCTTTTTTGAAAAACGAGAGGATGCCGGATTCCTTCTCTTCGATCTCAAAGCCTTTGAGTTCGCCAATGAGTTCCGTTATCATGTCACCGATATCGCCAAGATCTTTAGTCTTGACGCTCTTGAGGGCATTTTCAGAGAAATCGGCCATTTTATTCTGTGCAGCACTGCCGTATTGCAAGATGGTGTTAGTTTCCATGACGTCGATCTTTTGGGCGAAATCATCGACCATCTTCTTTTCTTGGGGTGTCAGTGTCGAATCATCTATTTGCGGATCGATCACATCGGTTTTTCCTTCTTCTGTGACCGTTTCGGTCTGAGCATTGTCTAAAGTAAGGGTTATTGTTTCTTTTTCTGTATTCATTGTCATTTACCTCTATAGTAATATTTTAACACGTTAGTTTATAATAAATATATGGAAAACTACAGTTTTGACAAAGAGAAAGCGAGCTTGCTTGCTGTCGATGAGCGCATGATAGCGGCATTGCCATACATCCTGATCGTCTTGTTTAGACTGTTTAACACTTTGCGCTTTATCATTGAAAGTGCGGAAATTATGGAATTTTCGCTTTGGGACATCCTGCTTCTTTACATGTCGACATACATGACCTATATCGATCTTTTTATCGTCATCATACCCCTTGTCATGATCATCGCCGAAAAGCGCTCTAAACTCGTAGTGTATCACAGCTTTCAATATCTGGCCTTAAACCTCATCGTACCCCTTGTCTACGTCTTGATCACAGGGCTGATATTTTTGGCCATGAGCTTGTTTTCGGTGACGGTTTTGAGTGCCTATCTATACCTGTATTTTGTGATGATGCTCTATGGCATGATCATGATCATCGTCTGGTTTTTAGATCTGGTGGCCCTTTATAATGCAAGCAAGAGACGATCCGGAAGCATCCCTCTTGTCACAAGCATCTGTCTAAGATTGACCAATAAAAAAATGACGAATCAGAGATCACAATAAAGATTGTTTTTTCTGAATAAATAATATTGTATACTAAACAAAGAAAAGTAAGAGGTAATTATATGGGTCTATTTTCACACGACGCGCGTTTATTCAAATTTGACGTTCTCCGTTATGTCTCAAAACTAGCCTATGAAGGGGAAGTGATAACCGACGAAAAGCTGCAGGCTTTCTACAAGCAGCTCATTCCTAATGGTAAAGCGAAGTTTAGATGTTGTATCTATAAAGAAAGAGAAGTCTTAAGACAAAGGGGAAGACTTGTTTGCGGGAAGATGGCAAATGATGAAGCCAATCTCAATAAGCGCCAAGTAGTACAAGTCATCACCGCAGCCTGTGATGGCTGCTCGATCAAAAAGATCCACGTCACCGATAACTGCCGCAAGTGTATGGAAAAGGCTTGCCGCAACGCTTGTAAGTTTGGAGCCATGGAGATCGGCCTTGAAAAGGCACAGATCAATTATGACAAGTGTGTTGAATGCGGCGCTTGTGCGCGCGCCTGTCCGTTCAATGCGATCGTCATGACTCAAAGACCATGCAAGGCAGCCTGTCCTGTCGATGCGATCAGTTGGAACGAAGATGATATCGCAGTCATCGACGAAAAGAAGTGTATCAACTGCGGTCGTTGTGTTGCCGCTTGTCCTTTCGGGGCGATCGAAGATATCTCCTGGATCGTACCGGTCATCAGCGATATCGTAGCTAAAAAGAAAGTCTATGCGATAGTCGCACCATCGATCCAAGGACAATTTGACAACGTCTTATTGCCACAGATCAAAGCTGGCATCAAAAAACTCGGCTTTGCGGATGTGTTTGAAGCGGCGCTGGGTGCCGATGTGGTCGCCAAAGAAGAGTATGAAGAGCTCAAGAAACATAAAGCGGCCGGTATTCCGATGACGACATCTTGTTGTCCGGCGTTTGTAAATATGGCAAAGATCCATTTCCCGGAAGTGTATGAGAAAAATGTCTCGACCATGGTCTCACCGATGATGGCCAGAGCAGCAGTCCTTAAAAAAGAGGATCCTGAATGTGAGATCGTCTTTATTGGTCCTTGCATCGCCAAAAAACAAGAAGCTATGGAAGAGCACACCAACATCGACTACGTCATCACTTTTGAGGAACTGGCAGCGATGTTTATATCGCAGCACATCTATCTGCGCGAAGTAGAGACTGATCCGGATGAGTGGGAAGCGTCGATCTTCGGAAGAAACTTCGCTCAGGGGGGCGGTGTTTCAAAGGCGGTGATCGAAGCTGCCAACGAAGCGGGTGAAAGCGGCATTACATCTTACTATGCCGATGGCGCCTTTGATTGTAAGAAACAGTTGTTGCTTATGAAGCTTGGCAAATTCACCTACGATATCCTTGAGGGTATGTGTTGTGATGGCGGTTGTATCGGTGGTCCGTGTACGGTAAGTGATGCGGTCGATGTCCGAAAGCGCATGAACAAAGAAAACGAAAAGCGTACGATCAAGATCGGTGAAGCTATCGCGAATATGGGTATCAACACTAAGGATATACCGATCCACAGAACAAAATAAGATGAAAAGCTGCAATACCGAAAGGATGCAGCTTTTTGAAGCGAAGCCGCAGTTTATCATTCACGAAGAGTTCATTGTCATCACATAATTCTCACATAATTTATTCGCATAATATAAATAGTTAATAGTTATTTCATAGGTATATCTCTCATAAAAGGTACAGAACATAATAATCTGTATCTTTTTATTTACTAACATTTCACTATCTGTAATAATATTTGGCGAAAAGAGGTTTAGTCATGATCGAAGCAGTATTTTTTGATTTAGACGGTGTACTTATCGACTCGGAAACGATGCACCAAAGTATCATGCAGGAATTTGTAAGAGATAACGGATACCCCATTCCCAAAGAGCGGTTTTATCGTCTCATCGGTTCCCATAAGTCTATGAATCCCTTTGACAGCGTCGTCGAAGGTATCGATCTTGGCGAACCCAAAGATGTCTTTTTAAAAAAACTTCAAAGTCATCGTCAAAAACGCCTTAAAGAGTACGACTACAGCACTATCGGCTTTAAAGATGCTAAGCCGACTTTAAAATACCTAAAGGAGGTCGGGATCAAAACAGCCGTCGCTTCCAGCAGCAACATCGACTACATAAACCGGATGCTCAGGGCCAACGACATAGCTGACTACTTCGATCTGAAGGTGAGCTGTGATGAATTTGCCCACAGCAAGCCCCATCCGGACATCTACCTTTACTGTTTGGAGTACTTCGGCATCGATCGCGATAAGTGCTTAGTCGTCGAAGACAGTAAGTTCGGTATTGAGGCTGCCAAAAGAGCACAATTGAAAGTCATCGCCAAAAGAGATCATAAATTCGGAATCGATCAAAGCGAGGCCGATCTCTTTATCGACGATCTCATCGAGTTAAAAGGGCTGCTCAGATGATAGTAAAAGCTAAAAGAGAAGATCTGTCAGCGATCTTAAAGATCTTTGAGCATGCTAAAAGTATCATGCGTCAAAGCGGCAACTATGACCAGTGGAGCGATGGTTACCCACAAAAGGAGAGACTGCTTGAGGATATCGCTAAAGGGCAACTGTACCTTTTGAGGTCATCAGAAGCAATCGAAGCCTGTTTTGTCATCCTTGAAACAAAAGAGCCGACCTACAGTCACATCGAAGGGGCATGGCGTGATGATTCACCCTATGTCACCATCCATCGTCTGGCAAAGGGGCCAAAGGGGAAGGATGTATTTAAAAGCGCTTTTGAAAAAGCTAAAAGTCTTTGTGGCCATATAAGGATCGATACCCATCGCGACAACAAGATCATGCAACATCTGATCACAAAGTATGGTTTTGTGTATTGTGGGATCATCTATCTTGAAGACGGCAGCGAGCGTTTGGCCTATGAGTATTGCGAAGATATTAAAACAGGGCTCAAATGAGCTCTGTTATGATATATACCAAGACGTTGAGGATACCGCAAACGACCATGATGAGGATCGGGCTGAGCTTGGTCTTTCTTAAGGCGATAAAAGCCAGTACGAAGATGACAAGGGCAACGATACTGAGTGAAGCCAGAGTACCATCGATAGTCACGGCTGTAATAAACATCGAAACGCCCGCTGAAGCGATAAGGGCGACGACGGCCGGTCTTAAACAGCCGAGCACCGAATCGAGACCCTTGGCGTTTTTATAGCGACGATAGATGTAAGCTAGAAGGGAAACGATAAATATCGAGGGTAGGATGACTCCGAAAGTGGCGATGATCGCTCCGGGTATCCCGGCGATCCTGATGCCGACGAAGGTGGCGCTGTTTACGGCGATCGGACCGGGCGTCATTTCGGCGATCGTCACTAAATCGGAAAACTCAGACATCGTCAACCAACGATGGATATCTACAGCTTGCGTCTGGATCAGCGGTATGGCTGCATAACCGCCGCCGATCGAGAAAAGACCGATCTGGACAAAGCTTAAAAACAACTGCAAATAGATCATTTGTCGACCTCCGCTTTTGATCTTTCGGCGAGCGCTTTAATGATGCCGATAAAGGCGACGGCCAGTATGATCAAGATCACATTGCCCCCAAAAAACATTTCGGCGATAAAGGAGGCGATGATGATCAGGATGAAAAGAGCGCTTCTTTCATTTATGACTCTGATACCAAGGTCTAAGGACACCGAAAGAATGACGGCAGCAACCCCGATCTGCATTCCCTTAAGCATCAAAGCTACCCACATATTGCTGATGAAGGCGCTGTAGATAAAAGATATCACCGAAAGGATGATCATCGGCGGTAAGATCGTTCCCAAAACAGCCGTTATCATCCCAAGGATCCCCTGGATCTTCCACCCGACCAAGATTGCGGCATTTACGGCGATCGCCCCCGGCGACGATTGGGCAATGGCAGTGTAGTCCAACATCTCCTCTTCACTGAGCCAACCCAACTCTTCAACCAGTTTTTTCTTCATGAACGTCACGATGACAAACCCGCCCCCGAAAGTAAAGGAGCTTATATAAAAGGTCACCGTAAACAATTTCCACAACTTTTTTAAATTCACGACAATCATCATACTAGATATTTATATTTATGTCATCATAAACAGCGGAAAATACATTATAATTTAATTAACTTAATTAATGGGGAAGGAAGAGGCTATGGATAATAAATACAAGATCAATACCGACGAAAATAAAGCGTTTCTTGAAAAGATGCGCAATGAACTTTTGTGCTTTGGCAGAGAATTTCCGTCTGCGAGAGGATCATCGTATTATTTAGGCGATGACGGTAGACCGCTAAAAGACAGAAATCGGGAGACCTGGATCACTTCAAGGATGGCCCATGTCTACAGTATCGGCACCTTTTTAAACGACAGTCAAAGTAAAGAGCTTGCCACTAAAGCGATCTGCGGCCTTAAAGATGAATTGCACGATCCTAAAAACGGTGGGTATTATGCAGGTCTTACAAAGGATGGCGCAATCGTTCCCACAAAGCAGTGTTATGCGCATGCGTTTGTGATCTTGGCGGGCTGCTCGGGCCTTTTGGCCGACATTCCCGGGGCAAAAGCGCTTTTGACCGATGCGCTTGAAGTCTATGATCACTATTTCTGGAGTGAAAAGGACGGTCTTGCCAGTGACACTTGGAATACGGAATTTACGGTCTGTGATCCTTATCGCGGCCTGAATGCCAATATGCACAGCGTGGAAGCTTTCTTGGCCGTTTATGATACTTTAGGCGATAAAAAGTACTATGATCGTGCCAAAAGGGTGATCGATCATGTGCTG
This sequence comes from uncultured Erysipelotrichaceae bacterium, assembly GCA_944325295.1. GTDB lineage: Bacteria > Bacillota_I > Bacilli_A > Erysipelotrichales > Erysipelotrichaceae > JAHHTG01. Next base: position 18,321 of record CALUZL010000084.1, read on the forward strand.
GGTTGGGCAAAAGCCAATGATTGGCGAATCCCGGAGCATTACACAAGCGATTGGCAGATGGATCTTGAATGTAATAAGGATAGCCCTGCCGATCAGTTCAAGCCGTATGGTGCAACCCCGGGTCATGGCATCGAGTGGGCAAGACTGATAACCCAATGGGCGCTTGCCGGAAAAGAAGATGCCCATTACATCGAAAGTGCGCAGGCACTATTTGATAGAGCGATCGAAGATGGCTGGTGTGCCGATGGTGCCAAAGGCATCGTCTATACTACCGATTGGCAAGGGAAACCGATCGTCCATGACCGTATGCACTGGACCTTAGCTGAAGCGATCAACACTTCTGCCACCCTTTATAAGGTAACGGGCAAGCAAGGGTATGCAGACCTTTACGCCCAGTTCATACAATACCTCGATGAGTGTGTCTATGATCATAAACACGGATCCTGGTATCATCAACTCGATCGGGAAAATAAGGTTATCGGCACAGTTTGGGATGGCAAGCCCGATCTTTACCACGCCTTTCAGGCAACCCTTATCCCTTATCATTCCCCATCCGTATCAATAGCTAAAGCCGTAAAGGATAACTTATGAAATATGTAAAATTAGTGTTGGTATTAACTTTAGTCCTTTTGATCAGTGCCTGCCAAAAAGAAATTTCAAGTCCTGTCTCGGTAAACGAAGAAAGTGAGATCATCTTTGCAGGTTTCACTGAAGAGGTAAACGAAGCAGCCTATGATGTCGTGCTTGCAGATGAGATCGAGACGATGAGATTTATGACAAAAAGACAGCTAAACGATGGAACTTGGCTCAGTGAGGATGAAGACAGATTAAAATTAGATATCGGTAAATATGACCACTTTACCATGACCATAAAGGCTCAGGAAATGGAAGCTGATGATAATGAAATAATGTATATGATTCGTCTTGAAGATGGCGACTCTGTCATTGCGAGCATCGGTCTGAGTCAAAGGATGGCTGAAGAGGATATCTCTAAGACGGGCGTCAGTACAAGTGAATTTCGGCAAGAGGATCTCGCTGTCAAAAAAGGAAACGAGGTCGTTATGGCTCGTAACATGTATGCCGTATATGATGAAAATGGCGAAACGGAAGTATTTGCCCCTTCGCTTGATGACTATGAGAATAGTGAAGAGACCAATGCCGACTATGCGACTGTCCTGATCGTTATTTTTGAATAAAGACGAAACATGACTGTCAGAGTTTTTGTGTGAAGACAAACAGAACACAAGCTTCAAGAAGATGCCATGTTTACACGTCTTACTGTGCGATCTAGGAACGGAATTTACTTTGGAAAGTGTCATGTCGGTGATCGATATTGACAAATCTATCCTTAATCTTTATCATTATATAGCATTAATTTAAGAAAAGGAGTCGTATAAAATGAAGAGAACTTATCAGCCAAGTAAGAGAAAACACCAGAAAACTTGTGGTTTCAGAGCTCGTATGAAAACTGCTGGTGGCCGTAAAGTATTAGCTAGAAGACGCCAAAAAGGCAGAAAGGTATTATCTGCTTAACAAGTCACTGCGGTGACTTTTTTATTATGAAGAAGGCATATCGCGTCAGAAAGAACCAAGAGTTCACTAAGATCATAGCCAAAAAGCATACGAGATCTTCCAAGAATTTCGTTATCCATTACGACACAAGAGCGCTCGATCACAGCCGAATCGGTATCAGTGTCTCCAAAAAACTCGGCAATGCTGTCATCCGAAACAAAGTCAAAAGGCAGGTGCGGGAAATGGTCAAAGATCTGGACTTTTATGAGCTGCCACATGATTACATAATCATCGTCCGTAAGGGATATTTTGAGGGCTGTTTTGCGGATAATAAAAAAGACTTGGAAAAGACTATAAAAGCTTGTAGAATTATTTAATGCAAGATGTATTTTGAGGTATAAGATGAATAAGAAGAAATTACTTTTACTTTTGGGGGCAATACTGCTGTTATTCACACTGACAGGTTGTAACATCCCCAAAGACGAAAACGAAAGATATGTACTGATCGCCTTGAGTGAAGTCGATGTACCTAACCAACTCATCACATCGTTCTCGCAAATGATGGATACTGAAGGTATCTTCTCGGCGATCTTCGTCTACCCGCTGTCACAGCTCATCAACTGGCTGACACCTTACAGTAACGTCGGTATTGCGATCTTGATCGTCGCCTTAGTAATAAACGGTATCTTACTGTTATTTACACTTAAACAAAACGTAGCGATGCAAAAGATGCAGATGATGCAGCCGGAGGTCGAAAAGATCCAGAGAAAATATGAGGGTAAAAACGATCAGGCATCAAAGATGCGGATGGGGCAGGAAATTCAAAACCTCTACAACAAATACCATGTAAACCCCCTCTCTTCACTGGTCGTAATGTTTATCCAGTTCCCGCTGCTCATCGCCATGTACCATGCGGTCCAAAGAGCTTATGCCGTGGCCTATGGAACGTTTATGGGCGTATCGCTTGAGATCACACCTCTTGAAGGGATCCAAAGCGGACGGTGGATGTATTTGGTATTCTTCCTTGTGATGATCGCCATGCAGACACTGAGCATCACTTTGCCGATGATCTTACAAAAACGCAAGGCAAAAAGAGAAGCCGAACTGCATCATCGTCCATATCGTCCGACAAAGAATCCGATGGGAAGTACGATGTACATAATGCTCGGAATGGTTACGATCATTGCGATCGGCTGGCCGACAGCGATGACTTTCTATTGGACGATCTCAAGTTTCATCCAAATCGTTAAGACCTTGCTTGTCCAAGTAATAATGAATCGTCAAAAAGGAGTTTGATCATGAACAGATACACAGGTAAATCACTAGAAGAAGTTTTAAATGCTATAGCGACTGAGCAGAATTGTGATGTCAGCGAAAGAAAATATAACGTCATCGA
>CALUZL010000085.1 GCA_944325295.1 uncultured Erysipelotrichaceae bacterium
TGGCCGTCTTTTGTGCAAACCTTAAATTTCTAAAGGTCGAAGTGCCTGAAGCCTACAGCGATCAAAAGGCCCAGGCGATCCTCGATGAAGTTGCAGATGATGAAGGGACAAATGCTACCGGGGTCAACATCATCGCGATCATGAACGAGTCCTGGAGTGATCTTGAAGGCTTTGGCAATATCGAACTTAGCGAATCGGTCTTGGCCAAGACAAAAAGTATCGACGATATTTACTTCGGTTACGCTTATGCCTCGGTCTTTGGTGCCGGCACCAGCTCGAGTGAATTTGAGTTTCTGACCGGTGATTCCATGGCTTTTTTACCTTCAGGCTCGATTCCCTACCAACAATACATCCTCAAAGACACCCCTTCTTTAGCTTCGATCTTAAAAGAGGCAGGTTATGCGACTAAAGCCTTTCATCCCGGCGATAAGAAGTCCTGGAACCGTGACAGTGCCTATCCGCTTTTGGGTTTTGACAGCTTCACATCCCGAGAAGATATGACCGTGGATATCAGAGAGGCTCATGGGGGTTATGTCAGTGATGAGAGTGACTTCAAACAACTGATCAGCGATTTCAAGATGCGCGACAGATCAAAGCCGCTTTTCTATTTCAACGTGACGATCCAGTCTCATGGCGGCTACATGGATCAAAACTATCAAAACACGGTCACGGTCAAAGGCCATGAGGGTGAATTTCCCATGGCGGAGCAGTATTTGACTTTAGTAAAAGAGACCGATGAAGCCTTCTATGAGCTCATCGAATACTTTAAGGGCGTCGATGAGCCGGTCATCATCTTGATGTTTGGGGATCATCAGCCGGCCTTAGAGGAAGAATTTTACGAGCTCGTCTACAATAACGGCGCTGAAGTCTCAATGGCGGAATATCTTGGCAAGTTCAAAGTCCCTTATGTCATCTGGGCAAATTACGATCTGGATGAAGAGATCGCGATCGGTGATACTTCCTTAAACTATCTTGGTCAGTACCTTTTAAAGTGTGCCGGTATAGAGACGAGCACCTATGGCAACTACCTTTTGGATCTTGCCGAAACGATCGAAGCTATTTCTTTTCCGGGCTACTTTGCAAACGGGAAAGCTTATAGCCATCTTGAGACAAATGAATTGACTGCCCTTATCGAAGAGTATCGGCTGGTGCAATACTATGCCCTCTTTGGTGAGAGTGATCAAAAATACTTCGAGTGATTTACCTGATATCAAAGAAAAACAATTTATCCGAGCACTAAAGATCGGCGTATAATCAATAGTTGCAATATAGAGGGAGAAGTTATGGCCAAAAGTGAAAGCAATCTCTTTACAAGCGGACCGATCGCCAAGCAGATCGTCTTGTTTGCGCTGCCGATCTTACTGGGTAACGTGTTTCAAAACCTGTACAACAGCGTCGACAGTATCGTCGTCGGTCAGATCGAAGGTTTGACGGCTTTAGCGGCGGTATCGGCAAGTTTTGATATTACCAATCTGATCACCGGTTTCTTTGTCGGTTTTTCGACCGGAGCCTCGATCTTGTTTTCGCGCTATTTCGGCAAAGGCAACTACCAAAGGCTTCACGATGCGATCCATACGATCTTACTGTTGTCATTTATCATCGGTATCATCTTGGTCATCGGCGGCCTTATATCGTCGCCCTACCTTTTAAATATCGTCAATTGTCCACTTGATGTATTCGCTCAAGCGGATACTTATTTGCGCATCTATTTTATCGGTATCCTCTTTACCTGCCTTTACAACGTCTCCTCAAGTGTTCTAAGAGCGGTCGGTGATTCCCGCAACCCCTTTATCTTTTTGATGATCGCCTGTATTACCAATATCGTTCTTGATGTCATCTTTGTCGGCCCGTTTCACATGGGCGTGTTTGGTGCCGGGTTGGCGACGGTCATCTCTCAGGGCCTTTCCTTTTTACTGGTGCTAGTCAAGCTCATGCGGGTCAATGATGTCTACAGAGTCGATCTTAAACATCTTTACTTAGACAAAGAGATCATCAAAGAGACGATCAGGCTTGGTGTTCCGGCGGGCTTGCAGATGATCGTCGTCTCATTTTCAAATCTTTTTGTGCAAAGCTACGCCAACAGTTTTGGTTCAGCCGCGATCGCCGGCATGGGTGCGGCTCGCAAAGTTCAGGGCTATGTCACGATGTTTGATCAGGCGCTTTGTCTTTCGATCACGACTTTTGTCTCCCAAAACATCGGTGCCAACAATGTCAAAAGAGCTTTTGAAGGCATAAGGAAGTGTCTGTTACTTGATATCATCTGCGTCATGTCGATTGGGGCCATAACCTTTATCTTTGCTCAGTTTTTTGTAAGTCTTTTCACAAACGATCAGAGCGCCTTCCCCTATGGGATCACCCTGATCCGGATCTATTCGCCCCTATATATCTTTATCATCATCAATGATGTCTACGCCTACAGCCTTCGCGGTTTTGGCAAGTCCGGAGTAGTCATGTGCATCTCGGTACTCGGTATGGTCATCATCAGACAGATCTTTTTGGCGATCGCCATGGGTATAAACTACGATGTCCACATCGTCTACTTCAGCTATCCGGTGGGCTGGTTCTTTTCAGCGCTCTTTGTGTATCTCTATTATCGCTTATTTGTAAGACACAATTACGCCCATCTAAAATAAAAGGTCCTTTTTTGGACCTTAAGCATTATAGCTTGTGGAAAGCTTCAACATCTAAGACGAAGATCGTTGCCCCACCGACTTGAACTTCGACCGGGAACGAAGCGTAGCGTCCGATATCATAAGCTGCCGTTGACGGTACGACTTCCGTACGTCTTTTTGATTCCTGACCGATGAGCTCGATCGCATGTTCGACCTTGTCATCATCACAACTGACGATCATCGTCGTATTGCCGGCCCTTAAGAAACCACCGGTCGTTGCCAAGCGGGTGACTTGGTAATTCTCTTTGGTCAAAGCGGAACTGACAGCGCTGCTGTCGTCATTAGAAACGATTGCTAGGATAAGTTTCATAAGACCTTACCTCCTTTAAATCATTTTATCATAGTTTCAATGTCGATGTGTAATTTTGTCGAATCATTTGCGAATACCGAAAGATCTCTGAAAAAGCTCAAAGCGTAACTTTCGCGATACTTTTGGATCTCTTCGTAATCGGGATCACTTTCTAAAACCGTTCTCAGTTTATAGCCCTCACCGCTAAAGAGCAGACAATTGAAAGTGCCTTTAAGATCCAAGAGTTTGGCCGACAGCACTTCGCTTATATCTTCGCCACTGTAGGAGCCGACAAGCCTTGTGGTCGAGTACTTTTTAAAGTAGTCGTAAGCGTTTTTGCGAAAGTCTTTAAAGAAAGGATCAGTGATACCCTCATTTTGAGCGTAGGTCTCCATGTCAAGATCGTGGGTAGTGACATCGATGGTCTTAGCGGGATGATAGACAAGTTCGGTATACTGATGGTCATAGACAGCCAAAGAGGAGATCCCAAGGTTTTTAAAAGTAACCTGATCGCCTTTTTCTTCTTTGACGTTTTGGGCATGGATATGACCGCTGATGACTAAGGGCAAGCAATATTTATCGACGATCTCTTTGAATTCATCGTCGTTCTCTAAAACATAGCTCGAACTGCCGCCGAGGTTTAAAAGTGGGTGGTGCATGAAAACTAGGACGGTGGTATCTTCGGCTTTTTTGTCAAGGAGCTCACTCATCCAAGTCAGCGTCTCTTCTCTGATGCGACCGACACTTGAAGGAGCGAAGTTGGTGTTTTCTTCATAAGTGTTACTGTCAAGCATAAAAAGCCAGAGGTCTTCGCCGGCTTCAAACAGATATGAAAGCGAGGCTTCATCATAACTTTTGGCATTTGTAAAGCCAAAGTCTTTATAGATCTCCCTAAAGTCCTGGACCGTTATATAGTCGGTATAGTAGATCGCATCATCACGGCTGTAGTCATAGGCATGGGCGTTGAGGATGTCATGATTGCCAGGGATAACTAGGGCTTGGATATCATTTTTCTTAAACTCTGTCAGGGCTTTAGCGAGCGCTTCATGTGATAACTTTTCGCCATTGTAGGTCAGATCACCGTTTATGATGACGATATCGGGATCGCGTTTGACAGTCTCTTTGATGAAGGCGTCCAAAAGTTTGTCGATGTAGATGCTGAGCTTGCCATCGGAGAGCTCTTGGGCACTTTTGAAAGTCTCGCCCTGACTCAAAGAGGGATCGATGTAGTGCAAGTCACTGGTGATGATGATGGCGATATCTTCGTCACTATTTTTTATTTCGTAGTTAAAGCTGCAGGCGCTCATAAGCGCCAATAATATTATGATCAGTATTTTTTTCATGGGTATATTTTACCACAGAAAAATAATATAATATTGAAGATGAAAAACGTTTTAAAAGAAACAGCCGGTCTTTTTATAGGCAATCTTCTGCTGGCCTTTGCGGTCGGTATGTTCCTTTTGCCCAACAATGTCTTAAGCGGGGGCGTTTCAGGTATATCGTTATTGCTGTCGCCTTTTATCCCGCTTGATGAAGCGACGATAATCTTGGGACTTAACGTGATCTTGCTGTTGTCGGGCTGGGCATGTCTTGGCTTTAAGTTCATGGTCAATTCTTGCGTGTCTTCACTTTTGTATCCGATCCTTTTGATGATCATCCAAAGCTTGTTTACGGTGCCTGTCGTCGATCCGCTTTTGGCTGCGATCTTTGGAGGGTTACTAGCCGGAGTTGGAGTTGGGATCGTCATCAAACAGGGAGCCAGTACCGGCGGTATGGACATCCCGCCACTCATCGCCAACAAATATCTGCACGTCGATGTCTCCAAAGCAGTCATGGTCACCGATGCCCTGACGGTCGTCTTCGGTCTTTTTGTCTACGGGTTTGAAGAAGTCCTCATCGGTCTTGTCTCGGTTTATGTTACCGCTGTCGGCCTTTCAAAGGCTCTGACTTATGGCACTGGCGAGAAAGCGAAATCTTTGCAGATCATCTCGGATAAATACGAAGCGATCAGCCAAGCCATCCAAGAAAAGCTTGAAAGAGGCGTCACCTTTATCGAGTCAGAGGGCGGCTATACCCGCGAAAGGCGCAAACTCGTCTTGGTGGCAGTCTCGGATAAGGAGTATTCCAGGGCGATAAACATCATCAATGCGATCGATCGCAAGGCTTTTGTGATCGTCACGGATGCGACCGATGTCCATGGCGAAGGCTTTACGGATATTGTGAGAATTTAGGATAGGGGTTATAATTAGCGAGTATGATCAGTATTAAAGATGTTTCCAAAACTTATAAAAACGGCACTCATGCCCTCTACAACATCAACTTAGATATTCAAGACAAGGAGTTTGTCTACATCGTCGGTTCGACCGGAAGCGGAAAATCGACACTCATCAAGATCTTAAACGGTGAGGAGATACCGACATCCGGCAGTGCGATCGTCAATGGGACCGACGTCGGGAAGTTGCGCTTCAGCAAGGTGCCTCTTTATCGAAGAGGGATCGGTGTCGTCTTTCAGGACTATCGCCTTTTGCCAAAACGCACAGTCTTTGAAAATGTCGCCTATGCCCTAGAGGTCGTCGACAAGAAAAAAGATGAGATCCGCACCCGAGTGCGCGAAGTCTTGAAGTTAGTCGATCTTGAAGATAAATCGACCGCTTTTCCTGATGAACTCTCCGGTGGCCAGCAACAGCGAGTCGCAATCGCCCGCGCCATTGCCAATAAACCCAAGATCCTGATCGCTGATGAACCGACGGGAAACCTCGACCCGCGCAAGAGCGATGAGATCATCACCCTTTTAGAGAAGATCAATAAAGAAGAAGAGACGACGATCCTCATTGTCACTCATGATACCCAGATCGTTAGACATCACCCCAAGCGGATGATCATGATCGAAAGTGGGCACATCGTTGCCGATTTGAATAAAGGAGCGAAATTTTAATGTTCAGAAGATTCGCAAGACATATAAAAGAAGGGTTTTTAGGTGTCTTCAGACATCTGGGAATGGCCCTTTCAAGTGCCAGTGCCGTCATGATCACTTTGATCCTCATCGGTTTATTTTTACTGGTGACTCTCAATCTTTACGATATGACAAAGTCGATCGAGAGTTCGATAAACATCTCGGCTTTAGTTGAGATCGGAAGAGAAAACGACCATGAAGCCATTGAAAAGGAGATCTTAGCGATCGATGGTGTAAAAAGTGTCGATTATCGAAGTCGTGATGAAGAGTTCGACTATTATTTAGAGACACAAGGCTCTGATGAGCTCAGAGATTTCTACAATACTTATAGAGATGATAATCCGTTTAGGGCCAATATCTTAGTCGAAGTAGAAGATGGTGACCAGATGGCAACGATTCGCGATGAGATCGCAACGATCGACGGAATCGATGAAGTGGCCGATGGCGGTGCCAATACCTACACTCTTTTAGAGATCTTAGACAGTGTCAGACTCTTTGGCGGCATCTTAGTTGCAGCCCTTTGTCTTTTGGCTACTTACCTTGTCTACAATACGATCAAGATCACGATCGCATCCAGAGCGGATGAGATCTGGATCATGCGCAATGTCGGTGCTAAAAACGGTTATGTCAGAGCTCCGTTTTTGGTAGAAGGGATCATCATCGGCTTTTTGGGCGCACTGATCCCGATGATCTTAGCGATCGGTGCTTATATCTACGTCTACAACTTTATGGGCGGAAGTCTCTTTGGCGCTTTCTATCTGATCGAGCCGCTACCGTTTGTCTTATACATCAGCGGTGCACTGGGCCTTATCGGTGTTGTGGTCGGTTTTATCGGATCATATATAAGCGTATGTAAATATCTGAGGTTAAAACGATGAAGAAAACAGTCAATGTCATATTGTCCGTCTTCTTATTTCTAATGATGACGATAACGATATTTGCCGAAGATGATTTTTCCGATACCGAGTATTGGGATAATTATTGTGAAGGTTATCGTTTGTCCGGATCGACTTCGGAGCGCTATCAGACCTGTACCCGCTATCATCGCTACAAGATCGAAGCCAGCCAGAACCGTATCGAAGATCTGAGAGATACGGTCGAAGGTCTAAAGGGTGATCTTGAAGCGGCTCAGCTTGAGATGGAAAACATCAATAACCAGATAATCGCGATCCAAACTGATATCGATTATCAGGAAGCTGAGATAGATGATCTGCAGGATGATATCGACGTCCTAGAGAAAAACATCGACGAAAAAGAAGAAGAAGTCGCCGTTTTAAATGAGCGTGTCTTGGGCAGGATGAGTGCCAGTCAATCGACGATGCACTTCAACACCTATCTTGACTTCCTTTTGGGAGCTTCAAGCTTTGAAGAGTTGCTCAGAAGAGGTTATGGCTTAGAGACGATCATGAAAAGTGACGAAGACATGCGCAATGAGCTTCAGGATGTGATCAATTCCTTAAATGATGACAAAGCGGTCTTAGATGACCTGATGAGCGATTATCAAGATCGCCTGGCTTATCTCAATCAAAGTAAGGAAGAGATGAGCTATTATCTCGATTACCAAAAACAGATCTACGAAGAGACGAATGCTTTGATCGAAGCCACTTACGCCTCGATCGAAGAGGAATATCAGAATTATACCGAACTTGTAAATGCAGCCGACTTTGCTGGCTTGCCTAATAGTGAAGGCTTTATAAGTCCGATACCGGGAGCAGAGATCTCAGCAGGTACCTGGTACTATCCGGAATCGTTTGGCGGCGGTATCCATCTCGGTGTCGATTTTGCGGTCGGCATGGGAACTCAGATCTATGCCCCGGCGACCGGAGTCGTCCTTATCACTTCTGATGGCTGTGGTTATGGTCACCTCGGCGACAGTTGTGGTGCCGAAGGCGGTGGTGAGGTCTATGGTGGAAACCAGGTCTACTTGATGGTCAGTGCCGGCGGTAATATTTACGGCGTTATCTTCTGTCATCTCTTGGCGGGAACGATAGCTGTCGAAGAGGGTGACATCGTCATCCAGGGTCAAGAGATCGCCCAAGTTGGATCGAGCGGTAACTCGACCGGTCCGCACAGCCATGTCGAGCTTTTCTATTTGGGCGAGGGTACTACAGAAGATATCCCTTCCTATCTTGAACGCTACTACACCAAGTCTTTCAACTGTGGTTGGGGATCAGCTGCTTTAAACCGACTTTGCGAAAACGGCGTCGGTGCACCTTGTCGTCTAAGACCGGAAGAATACTTCAGTGAATGATCAGAGTCTTGCCTAGAGCAAGGCTCTTTTTAAAAGGTCTTGATTTACTTATGGTTTTTGTGGTGGTATGATATTTTCATGAGAAATAAGTACTTGACATTACATCTTAATATCCAACAGAATAGTCAGTCAGTCAGTCAGTCAGTCAGTCAGTCAGTCAGTCAGTCAGTCAGTCAGTCAGTCAGTCAGTCAGTCAGTCTGTCAGTCAGTCAGTCAGGATAACTATGCAATAGTAAA
>CALUZL010000086.1 GCA_944325295.1 uncultured Erysipelotrichaceae bacterium
CAGTATAAAACTGTTTAGTTATATTTGCAATAAAAGTGCTACTATAGAAACATGAAGTTGGAAGTCAAAAAGATCGGCATCAATGGCGAGGGTATCGCTTATTTCAAAAGAAAACCGGTCTTCATCAAAGCAGCCATACCCCAAGAGATCGTCGAAGTAAAGAATATAAAAGATATGGGTCGCTATTTTACCGCGGAGATCTCTCAGATCATAAAAAGATCGCGATACAGAAAAGAAGTCGAATGCCCCTATTATGGAAGATGCGGAGCCTGTCAGATGTTGCACATCGACTACAAAGAACAATGCCGCTATAAGAAAGCCATCGTCAAAGAGTCACTATTAAAATACGCTTCTGTCGATAGTGACATCGTTTCTGATACCATCGCCTGTGATGAGATCTTCGCCTATCGCAACAGTTTAAAGATGCCGATATGTGAAAAAAGAGGAAAGCTCATAACCGGTCTTTACGCCACCGACAGCAATCATCTCATCGAAGTCGATCGCTGTTTGATGCACGACGCAAAAATTGACCGCGTCCGCAAAAACATCCTCAACGTCTTAAACAAGTATCATCTTAAAGGGATCGAGGGCATCTATCTTCGCACCCTGGGTGAAGAAATCCAGGGAGCACTCATTGGCAAAGATGTCTTTCTCCCAAAGATGTGTCTTTGCGATCTTGAAAAGATCGAAGGTCTTGTTTCGCTTTACTCTTTTGCAAAGCACAAAAAACCAGGAGAGTTTTTAAGAGGTGAGGGCAAACTTCTTTTCGGTCGCAAGACTCTTGAATTTATCTTTATGGGCCTTAAGATCGATCTCTCGATCAAGTCTTTCTTTCAATTGAACACACATCAGGCCGAAAAACTGTACGCTTTGGCCACATCGTTTATAAAAGAGGGTGATATCGTCTTTGAGGGTTATTGCGGGATCGGCATCATGTCTTCTCTTGTGGCAAAAAAGGCAAAAAAGGTCATCGCCTCTGAGATTGTCAAAGACGCGATAGCCGACGCAAAAAAGATCGCTCTTAAAAACGATATCAGAAATGTCAGATTTATCTGTGGTGACAGTCCGAGTGTATTTAAAGATTATAAAGACGACATATCGGTGCTTTTGATAGACCCGCCCCGCAGCGGCCTTGACGAAAAGATGCTATGGGCGATATTGAGTTCAAAGGTCGAAAGGATCATCTACATCTCTTGCAACAGTTCGACCCTAGCCAAAGATATCGGCGTACTGAGAAGCCAGTATGATCTAAGAAAAGTCATCCCACTTGACATGTTTGCTAACAGTGCACACGTGGAGACGGTAGCACTTTTGTCGCGCAAATCATAAGATAGCATTACTGGGTAAAGGTAGAACTCGGGAAGAAATGATAGTATCGCTAAAGGCGCTTGCGGAAGCACTCAAACATTATGAGGTAATCTGATGAATGAAAATATTTACCGGGTTATAAATCAGATAGTCTAGTTGAACCAGAAAGACTACAAGTTATACCGCTAGTCAGAGACATATGCAATAAAATTCCTCCAGAGGATGAACTGTCACATTATTCACCGGGCTTTACATCTGATGAAAAAATACCAGGATTATCCTGGCCGTATTAAGTTTTATATTGCATATCGGGAAGTTTGAAGAAGGGAGAATACTTATGGCTAAAATTGTTAAGGAGACTATTCATGCAAAAGGTATTGACATAGGAATCTATACTGCAAATTTTGAAAATGAATTTATTTCATTAACGGATATTGCAAAATATCGAAATGAAGACGACCCGCGATTTGTGATTCAAAACTGGATGCGAAATAGAAATACGATTGAGTTTTTAGGCGTCTGGGAGGAATTACATAATCCGGATTTTAACCGTGTGCAATTCGAGACGGTTAAAAATGATGCTGGATTAAATCGTTTTGTCATGACACCGACGAAATGGATTATGCAGATGAACGCTATCGGTGTTGTCTCAAAAGCCGGACGTTATGGTTAGACATATGCTCATAGCGATATTGCGATGTCTTTTGCGACGTGGATCTCTCCTGAATTCCAGTTATATATCATGAAAGACTACAGGAGATTAAAGACTGATGAGAATAGTCGGTTATCTCTGAACTGGAATTTGAATAGAGAAATTTCCAAGTTGAATTACAGGATACATACAGATGCGATCAAGGATAATTTGATACCGCCAAAATTAACACCTGCGCAGGTAGCATACACCTATGCAAATGAAGCAGATATGTTGGATGTCGTCTTGTTTGGAAAGACGGCTAAGCAATGGAAAGATGATAATCCGATTGCTAAAGGAAATATGCGGGATGCAGCCACGCCGAATCAATTGCTGGTACTTGCGAATTTAGAAAGTTATAATGCTATTTTGGTTAGTCAGGGTAAGAATCAGAAAGAGAGAATGGAATTGCTTCGCAAGTTAGCACTACAACAGTTACAGATATTGCAAAAGACGAGTTTAAATAATTTGCCGAAATTGGAAACACGTTCACAGAAAAATTGAAATATTTCTTCAGGAAAAGAAAAACGCATTTTTGAAAAAGGTGAACCGGAAGAAACTTCAGTTGTACGAAAATTTCGAACAACTGCTTCTGACGGCAAAACAAGCAAACTGAATAATATAAACGGAAAAGACATTTAGAAAAAAGTGAAAAAGCAATTTAGACTATAAAGGACACATTGAAGTGATTATGTTTTTAGAGAGGAAATGATATGTTAAAGAAATTATTTGGTCATTACAACGATAAAGAAGTCAGTCTTTATACGCTGGAAAATGAGTTTTTAAAGGTAGATGTCAGTGATCTCGGTGCGACTTTGGTCAATTTTATCTATAAGGAGTATGACCGTGATGTCGTACTGGGCTTTAAAGATGCCGCTACCTATCTTGACCAGCACGGAGCAAATATGGGGGCCACTATTGGACGGTGCGCCAATCGGATCGGTAAGGGTACTTATACCCTCAATGGCAAGACCTACCACTTGACGATCAATAACGGACCTAACACCTTACACAGCGGTATAAACAACCTCACTTCAAAGCTATTTGAGGTCGTCTCTTACAGTGCTGATGAATTGCGACTTAAAAGTGAAGCACTTGCTGGTGAAGACGGGTTTAACGGCAATCTCAAGGTCGAAGTAATCTACAAACTTGAAGGTCAAGACCTCATCTTTGCCTATGAAGGTCTGGCGGATGAGGACAGCCTTTTCAACATAACCAATCACGCCTATTTCAATTTAGAGGGCAAACATGCCGCGACGATCTTAAACGAATCACTGCGTTTATACACCGACAGAGTCGCTTTAGTGGACAGTGACGGTTTGAGTACCGATGAGGTCATTTGTACGGATAATACCGGATTTGATTTTGCCGATTTTAAAAAGATCGGGGATAATCTGGCGATCGGTCATCCCAACATCACCTTGGCAAGCGGCCTTGATCACAACTTCCTTTATGAAGACAAAAACGATCCTTTGCGCGCATCGCTCGTCTTTGCTGATCTGCGTTTGGATGTCTATTCCGATCTTCCGGATATGCACGTCTATACGGCCAATTTCTTGGATGGAGAAGTGATGGGCAAGTATGGTGATTATTACGGACCTAAAAGCGGGATCTGTTTTGAGTGCCAGTACTATCCAAATGCCATAAATTATGACGGATTTATCAAACCGATCATAAAGGCAGGCGTCGTTAAAAAACACTACATTCGCTATCGTTTGCAAAAGGTGTAAATTTGTTTCGGATTTATTGAATTTTTTCATGTGTTGCCTTTGATAATAGCGGTAAATAATGTATAATATCTAGTTGTAACGCACCATTTGCGTAAGAGGTGAAGATTATGTATCTAAATGATGAAATGTATGATGTGATCGATATTGATGAAGCTATCAAGCAAAAACAAGATCTGATCGCCCAGGCAAAAGCTCTAAGTGAGGAAGAGTCTGCTGATTCCATCAAGGCTGCCGGTCGTTTACGTCGCAGATGGCGCCGTATTCCGTATTGGGAATCAGCTTATGAGGATCAACTCGCCGATGAGTTCGAAAGTTATCTCAATGTGATATACGGACGTCGTCATTTAGTGGCCGAAGAAAACGCGAAAGCCAAGAAGGAACTTATCGAAGAAGTCAAGGGACTTGACATGAACAAACCCTTCAGTGCCATGGACAAAGCTTTGGAACGCTGGAAGGCTATCGGTAGTGCCGGAACTCGTGATGTGGATGATGCGCTCTGGAAAGAGTTTGCAGCAGCACGCAAGGCTTTCTACGATATGAAACATGCTCATATGGATGAACTCAAAGTACATTTTGATGAGGCAAAAGAGATCAAGACAAAACTCATCGAAGAAGTCAAAGAATTGCTCGTCGAGCCCAATTTCTATGAAGCTTCCAAGAAATTCGAAGAGATCTTCGATCGTTGGAAGGCTGCCGGATTCAGTGGCAACAGAGAAACAGAGGATGCACTTTGGAGCGAATTCTCAACCCTGCGCCACGATTTCTACAAAAAACGCAGCGAGTTCTTCAGTGAAGTTCGAGCTAAACAAAAAGAAGCTTATGTCAAAAAGAAAGAACTTTTAGAAGAAGCTAGGGCAATCTTGGACAAGGGTGAAAACAGCCGTGAAGATACCCAGGCGATGAAAGATATCAACCAGAGGTGGCGTGAAGCCGGATCTTGCGGCAGAGAGCGTGAAGATCGTCTTTGGAAAGAATATCGTCAAGTGATGGATGCGTATTTCGATGGGGTTCGCGGTCAAAGAGAGGAACGCCAAGCCCGCTTCCAAGACAAATTAAACGAAGTCAAAGCCCGCAAGACAGAACAGATCTTATCTTTGCGTCGCCAGATCGATCATCTGCGCGAAGAAGCGCAAGAGACACTCTCGGAAAGAGCAGCTCAGGATATAAATGATGAGATCGCCGATAAAGAAGATTTCATCAAAGAGATCGAAGCTGAGATCGCCGATATCGAAAGTAAGATCAACGGTTAAAATAAAACGAGTCGATGTTCACGACTCGTTTTTAAACAAAAAGGGGATCTTCTCCCCAACAAATCTATTATAACAAGAAAAAAATATTAAAAAAAGACTGTTTTTAGTGAGTACTATCTCTTATCATAAAGGTGTAAAAAATAGATGGTCTCATCTAAAGGAGGTTAAAGTAAATGGAACCTACACAGTCAGTCGAGATCACAGGGTCTCAAAAATAAAAAGAGAATATTTTTACATAATAGCGTAAGCTATTAAAAACACACTACATTGTGATGTTTAAAAAACTTAACATTTTTGATAAAAGGTAGCGGTGTCACCGATATATGGGAGATATAGAAAGAACACCAACGGTTCACGGACTGGTTATAGAAAGGATAAAATTCATGAGTGGATCGGTAAAACCAATTGATTGATCAGAAACCTCATCTTTGAAATATAGGTTATTTAAAAAAGATGAGGTTTTTATTATAATTAGGGTCATGTACAAGAAGTATCTTTTGCCACTGGCACTGATTCTGGCTTTAGCCATGGGGATATATTGGTTAAAACCGCTTTTAAAAGGCGAGATCGGAAACGCTCTTATCATCCTGATCCGCTCCGGTCTTTTATTCGGTTTCGGTCTTTCGCTCAACGTTGGCAAGAAAAGACGTTATGAGACCTGGGTGCGCAAAGTCATCATCTCTTTTGTCTTCATCTTCTTTTTGATCTGGGATCTCGGTTATATCATGATTCCGGAACTAAAAGCCGTATTCAACAGTTTGGGTATAAACGGTTATATCGTCTACCTTATCTATATTTATTGCGGTTGGTCATTTTTCGATTAGGCCAAATCTTATAAAGAGCGGTTTTAAAAAGCGATAGATCGCCACAAATATCAAGATTTCAAGCGGTAACATTATGAGGTTTTTG
>CALUZL010000087.1 GCA_944325295.1 uncultured Erysipelotrichaceae bacterium
AGGGTGTTACCTTATCGGGTGGGCAAAAGCAGCGTCTCGCCATCGCCAGAACAATCCTAAAACATACACCGATTCTCATCTTTGATGATTCTTTAAGTGCGGTCGACACCGAAACTGATGCCCAGATCAGAGCTGCCATAAAGAGTTTGGATGGCGAAGTGACCTGTATCATCATTACCCAAAGAGTCGCTTCCGCAAAAGACTGCGATCGAATCATTGTTTTAGAAGATGGAAAGATAACCCAAATTGGAACGCATGATGAGCTCATTAAGGCTGAAGGTCTGTACAAACGTATCAACGATATCCAAAGCCAGATCGTAACTGAGGAGGTGAGATAATGGCTGATAAATTTGAAGAAAAAGATTTTGGTGAAGAAGGCTTTAACCTAGCTGTATGGAAAAAACTGGCAAAATTGTTTAAACCTTTCATATGGTTTTTGATAATTCAGATCACTCTTCAGATCTTGATGGCAATCGCTGACGTCATCATTCCTTACATGAATAAAATAGCTATTGATAATTTTGCCACTAAAGGTTTTAGCGATAACGAATTAATCGGTTTTGTCGTATTATATGTGGTCATCATAACTTTAGTAGCGCTTTTAAACATTCTTTACTTCCATTTTTGCGGTAAGACAGAGATGGGGTTTGGTGGTGAACTTCGTGAGAAGTGTTTTCGAAAACTGCACTCTTTGTCATTTTCCTACTTCGATACGACCCCGACAGGTTGGCTGATGGCACGCATGACCAGTGATATCTCCCGTCTTGCCGAAATAATTGCCTGGTCACTTACTGATATGGCTTGGGGTATACCGGTAATGATCTTTTCTTCGATCGTCATGTTTACGACAAATGTCAAGTTGACCTTTATCGTATTGATCGTCGCTCCTTTGTTGGCGGTAATGTCATATTATTTTCAGATTAGACTCCTTAAATCATATCGTCAGGTACGAAGGGCAAATTCTAAGATCACTAACGATTTTAACGAAGGTATAAACGGGGCCAAGACGACAAAAACACTTTCTTTAGAAGAGCATAACTTTAAGGAATTTAAAGAAGACACGGCCGAAATGCGAAGAGTATCTGTTAGAGCAGCGAGACTCGGTGCGACGTTTAGACCTCTGGTCCAGTTCATCTCATCGCTTGCAATCGCAGCGATAATATGGATCGGTGGTGATCTTGCCAATAGTGGTATCATTGGTTTTGGGACGCTTACGATGTTTATTCAATACGCACAACAATTTTATGAGCCTGTGCGGATGATTGCCGTCATCCTCTCTGAATTTCAATTGGCACAAGCAAGCGGTGAGCGGATCGTTCATCTTTTGGAAAGTGAACCGACGATCGTCGATACGCCCGAGGTTATTGAAAAGTACGGCACGATCTTTGATCCAAAAAGTGAAAACTATGAACCGATCAAGGGTGATATCGAATTTAGAAATGTCGATTTCAGTTATATAGAGGGTGAGAAGGTCTTGGAGAACTTCAACCTTAAAGTCGAAGCGGGAAAGACGATCGCTCTTGTCGGGGAAACGGGAAGCGGCAAGTCAACGATAGTCAATCTGATCTGCCGTTTTTATGAACCGACCAAAGGTGAACTTTTGATCGATGGTATCGATTATCGCAAGAGAAGTATTGGGTGGCTGCATTCAAAATTGGGTTATGTCTTGCAAGCACCACACTTATTCAGCGGCAGTATCATGGAAAATGTTCGCTATTCAAGGCTTGATGCCAGTGACGAAGAAGTTTATGCAGCTTGTAAGCTCGTAAATGCGCATGATTTCATCATGAAGTTTGAAGATGGTTACGATACGGATGTCGGTGAGGGGGGATCAAGACTTTCGACCGGGCAGAAACAACTGATTTCTTTTGCCAGAGCGGTACTGGCTGATCCGGCGATATTTGTGTTAGATGAAGCTACATCTTCGATCGACACCGAGACCGAACAGATCATTCAGTATGCGATCGAAAATATCATGAAAGAAAAGACTTCCTTTGTCGTAGCACACCGGTTATCGACGATCGTCAATGCCGACAGGATATTAGTGATCAAAAACGGTAAGATAATCGAAGATGGAAAACATAACGATCTTTTAAAACAGCGCGGCTATTATTACCGTTTATATACAAACCAATTCAATGAAGATCTTAAGAATAGGATCTTTGCCGCATAAAACTGATTAACTAAACCACTATCTTGTGTTAAAATTGTTCCATGTTGGTTAATTGGCTCATACAGATTATCGGTATCGTCTTGCTGTTTGCACTTGATCAATTGAGCAAGATGGCTATTACCATGAACATGTCTTTAGGACATTCGATAGAGATCATTGACGGGTTTTTTAATATTACCTATGTACGCAATACCGGTGCCGGATTTTCCATATTAGAAGGAAAGATGGAGTTTTTCTATTTGATAACGATCATCGCTTTGGTGATCCTTGGATATCTTTTGTACCGTTCGCAAAAAGATCCCTGGTATGGTAAACTGTCTTTCGTTTTGATGATCGGCGGGACCTTAGGTAATTTTTACGATCGGATCACTCATAAATATGTCGTCGACTTTCTCGACTTTAACATATTCGGCTACGATTATCCGATATTCAATTTGGCGGATACCTTTTTAGTGATCGGTGTGGCGCTTTTCATTATAAGTTATATCTTAGAGCATCGGAGCAAGAATCGTGGAATATAAGATCGAAGTCACAGATATGGATGCCATACGGATCGACGTTTACCTTAGTCAAAAGACTGACATTTCGCGCTCAAAGATTCAATCGCTTCTGAAAGATGGTAAGATCTTGCTAAATGCAGTTAAAGCCAAAGCCAGAGATAAGGTAAAGATCGGTGACGTCATAACTTTTTCATACGAACCAGCGCGTGATATCGATATCGAACCGGTAAAGATGCCCCTTGACATCGTCTATGAAGACAGTGAACTGTTGGTAATAAACAAGCCCAAGGGTCTGGTCACCCATCCCGCTCCCGGAAACAGCGAGTATACCTTAGTTCACGGTTTAAAAGCTTATACCGACAGTCTCAGCGATATTAACGGGAAATTTCGCCCCGGTATCGTTCATCGTTTGGACAAGGATACTTCTGGACTTTTAGTTGTGGCGAAAAATGATAGAGCACATGAGTTTTTAGCGCAACAGTTAAGCGATAAAAGGTGTTTTCGACGCTACCTGGGCATCGTCTATGGCGTCATGGAACATGATGAGGGAGTTATCGATGCGCCGATTGGCAGAGATAAAAAGGACAGACAGAAGATGGCAGTTGTCGCCGATGGCAAAAGGGCGATCACGGAGTTCAATGTCTTGAAGAGATTTAAGGAAAGTACACTTTTGGATATCGAGCTTAAGACCGGACGTACCCATCAGATCAGAGTTCACATGAAATATATAAACCATCCGATCTTAAACGATCCCAAATACGATCCGAAACATGTATTTGATCAAACTGGTCAGTATCTGCACGCTTATTATCTGAGTTTTATCCATCCTTTAACTAACGAGAGAGTGGAATTTGAGACCGACATACCCTCGTACATGTTGGCTTATATAAAGGAGAGAAATCACAATGAAGAGTAATTCATATTTGGTTTATCAGCTATTGTCTTTTTTCGTGATGAAGTTTTCATACAAAATCATGAACTTGCCATCGCAAAAAGCTGAAGAAATATTCCTGATCAATCCGACGAATCGGATGTATCCGCTGATAAGATTGACAACTGCTTCCATCGAACAGGTAATATTTGAAAAAGAACGACTGCATGAGACGATAGATTCTGTATTTGTCTCTTTAAGGATGACCGAAGGCCGTTTCCTCGATATACACGTATCTGACGATATCATCTCTAATGATGAGGAATTCGATTCGATAGCCATCAGCGTCGATCACTATTCGGGTCCGGACTTAAATGATATTTATCCCGGTATTAAAAACGCCGTTTATCCGGTAAGTGATCCCAACACTGAGATCGCCGGCATTCTTTCGCAGTTATCATCCTATTCGAAAACCGAAGTTAAACAAAAGCGGAAAATAAAAATACAGGATAAACCGATAGTTACTTATGTGACGATGGCTGTCTGTGTAATCATGTATGTCATCACTTATTTTTTGGAAAATAAGTACGGCAGCGTGAACAGCTTGATCTTTCTTGGTGCCAATTACAAGACTTTTACGGTCGGTCTTTACGAAGTATGGCGACTTGTTGTCTGCGGTTTTTTGCATGGCAGTCTATGGCATTTATTGCTTAATATGTTGTCACTTTACAGTCTGGGAAATGTCCTTGAAAGAGGGATCGGATCTTTAAAATACGCTGCAGTTCTGTTTGGATCACTGCTGGCGGCATCGCTCACCTCGCTAGCCTTTGGTGACAACAGTGTTTCCGTCGGTCTCAGTGGCGGCTTATACGGTCTATTTGCCATGTATCTTGTAAACAGCTTCTATAATCACACTTTGAACAATTATGCGGCGCTGCAAGTAATTATAATCAACCTGTGTATCAATTTTATGAGCGGGGTCGACTTTATGGCGCATATCGGCGGTTTGATCGCCGGCATAATCTTTTATTTCTTTTTGTCCGATAAAAGAAGCATCGTTTTATTTATCTGTATAATCGCTATATTGACATATAAAGTTTATTTTAACGAGTCAAGGTATACGATTTACGGAGGAACGGATATGCAAGTCGTAGAGATGTATGAAGACCTCGGTTTTAAAAATCATGCCGAAAAGACCTTAGAGAATTTGATCGAAGTATGGGGAGAGAATCAATGAAGAGAAAAGATGTAATAAGTTGGGATGAGTATTTTATGGGAATGGCCCATTTGAGTGCAATGCGCTCAAAAGATCCGAATACCCAAGTCGGAGCCTGTATCGTTGATCAAAACAGGCATGTTGTTTCCATAGGCTATAACGGTATGCCCTTTGGGTGTGCCGATGATGAATATCCTTGGGAGCGGGAAGGTGATTTTCT